>JBAVTY010000483.1:0-3372 GCA_049696495.1 Candidatus Nitrosopolaris sp. | reverse complement strand
TTTCTAAGCTAGTACGATGGTATATCTGCGGTGCTTCACATCAAGTGCTAAGAAAATAGTAGAAATTATCGATATATTCAAAGTGTGATATCTTCATTAGAAACATTATGGTCAAAATGTTTCGTTTTCTATTAAATAAGAACGGGCTCCTGGTTTAGAAACATTTGTAAGCAATGTTGGCTATTAGATAAGAGGCAGTTGCAGATCCTCAAGTGGGTTTCATTGCAATATGGGTGGTTCCTGTTGCTTGTCGTTCCCTCTTGAGAGCGACCACCAAATATTCACACGTAATTTTCAGGAGTCTTTCTTACAAAACATCGACTTGAATAAAGACAGACACGTAATAAATCAAATCATTGGTTTCTCCTACTCTACTCTTTACAAAACGAAAAACCATCCAACCGGATTACTTGTAGCTATTATAGGAAGTCGTTTTGTTCATAATACATTGTATAATCATCGCTAGCTCTAATAACAAACAAAAACAATAGCAACGATTCTTCTGAAAGCCATTGCAATCGTAGGAGTGATAGGGATGACAATAGGAACGGTACCATCGTCTTTCTTAAATGGTCTTGCTTTGCATCTATGCGGTCTCATAGACCGCGCACCAAGTGGTATAAATTTTCCATTGCATTTGTAGGGTTCGTCGAATGCTATCTTCGAATAAATCTGCAGTTAATTACCGACAATGTGTCTTATCAATGAACCATAAGTATGTTTGATATAACATCTGAAGCAAAGACTCGTGTTGCACGGATTGTATGAACGAAGAATTTGTATCTTAGACGTTTCTGCTCGCTTCACCGTATACGTCTATCCATCTCTTAGCAGCTACTTGTCGTTGACAATGTTTTAATCGATTAACATGTTCTGCCAGTGTTAGAAGAGTGTTTACAAATTCAGCTGGAATAAAATCCGTATCTAAAGGAATTTCCTCATCATGCATTCCGTTTAAGATCATCGTCATCCCTTCATGAACAACTTGTATCAGTGTCTCTTCATCACATTTCGACAATAATTCCAATATTTCATCTGCATCGGATGTTATCATCTTTGAATCATAAACATCTCTGTCAGGACGTGAATGATTATCGTTGCAATAATACATCCTAATCACTAGTAGGATGTATTATGGAGGCGTCCGTCATAAGGCCTTGACCATCTGCTCTTCCGTCCGAATGATAAACACACTATATGAGGGAGTGGTAATAATTGCTGATAGAAAAAGGCGTTCTACGATCCGTTACATTTTGACCATAATGTTTCTAATGAAGATATCACACTTTGAATATATCGATAATTTCTACTATTTTCTTAGCACTTGATGTGAAGCACCGCAGATATACCATCGTACTAGCTTAGAAATGAACTTACGAAATGATAAGCATAAAGAACTACAAAACAGCGACTGCATTAGTCGCAATATCAGCAATCGCAGCTGTATTAGTTGTAAGTGCGGTAGCAATAGGAAGCGGACGCATAGCATTAGCCGCTGAAACTGACACCAAAACCATAACAAAAAACATCAACAATACAGGTGTCAATGTACCAACAGACACAGATCAAAAACAAGACTGTCTAACTGCTGGTGGAAGCTCTGGAATATCAAGCTCATGCACTGCAAGCTCCACTGACACGGTTACTCAAAGCGGTGGCGTTCTAAAGAAGTAACAACACAAAAACAATGCACGAACTTATCCCCATATTTTTTTATCAGGATATGTGAAACACAAGTCGTCGTATGACATGGTTTAGTAGCAAGGTGTTTTCATTATATCATATTCGACGAGTTCCAGTATTTTCTTATGTCATTAAGACTATGGCCAAAGGCGCAAGAATTAATAATTTCATTTCATACTTGTATGAATCAACCACGAGCCGCGATATGGCGCTCAAATTAAGTGCCGTCATTCTCTGAGATAGCGGTGGCGCTTGAAGCCTATTTAGGAGAGGCGACACATCTGCTCATCTTTCAGAGTGCCGTCTGAACAATCTTTCTTAATTTGTTCGCGTCATCTTTCTCCTGAGAACAATCTTTAGGCGGGAACCATATCTCGCACGTGACAGTTGATTAGACTGCAATCTAGTGTAACAAGAACTAGACCATTTCAATCCAAGTACTGCTGCTTGATCCACTATGCTTTGACTGTTAAAAACCAGCTAGTAACAAATTTCATAGTTCATACTGATTGCTATTGTTTTATTGCGTCCAGTAGTACTCACTCATTAGCAACCGCTGAATTAATGCCCTCTGTATCAGTGAATGTACTTTATTTTCTTGCATTGTTCCGTTTCTGACCAATGATATTCTATGTCTGACAAGCAATAGAATTAAAACTACTTCCCTGCCAATATCTTGATCTATAGCAATGCCATGACGTTATTTGTGTTAGAATACTAGTTAAAGTTAATGACGTTAGTATCTTGAATATTTGTCTGACAATAAAATAATAGAGAAATATTAGTTTTGGCTCCAGAGGGACTGCTGTAAACTAAGGATAAGATTAGAATTGTCATTACGGTCGATATGTCTATAATATAAAAACTATAATCTTAATGGATGCAGGATTTGTTCTTACTATAGGGCTTAGTTAGCCCATCAGGGTATTCTGCGTCCGTTGATATGGCATCCAGAGGAGGAGACTAAAGGAAGCTAAATCGATAGTAAAATGTGTCCCCTATTCATTTTTGGGAGCACATGGTGTACATTATCAAATATGAGTTCATACTGGTGGATTGGATGATGAAATGATGCAATAGAAGGTAAATATGGTTTAGACGAAATATATATCACGCATCACTACATTGTATGTCATTCTATTTTAATAAACACTAGAAGGACTATATAGTTAAAACAATCTTTTATAGATACAGTACTTCAGTGTCGTTATCGTGTTAAAAACGGACATATCACGAACAACGTCTCCCCCGTGATGTAACCGAAGCGGTCGACGGATAGAGCAGAGTATGAACTCAACCATCTTGGATGGATTGGCAAGATATTGCAGATTTAAAATAAGATGTAATGGATAGAGCCATACTATGCACACATTACCAGATTGCAAACAGAAAGTGAGAATCAAACCGTGGCATCCAAGAAAATTCTAAAGTATTAAAGAATGTAACACTTACAATTATATTTATACCCGACAAGTAGACATATTCGTCATCCATGGCTTTTAAGATAATCCCGAATTTTGATTTGTATCAATATGTTTTGCATTGTGCGGCAAACAACATTCCCTTAAGAGCATTGTAAGTTAATCAATTGGCAATTACAGTAAACTAGTACTTGGCTTTTTGACAAATTAATCTTATCTATACAGCTTTAGCTGACTATCATTTAGTCAATTATGTGAGGTTTACTCC
>JBAVTY010000482.1:0-4681 GCA_049696495.1 Candidatus Nitrosopolaris sp. | reverse complement strand
TGTTAGCTGCATGTGCTCGAACCACACCTTCGGTTTGTCTATATGGTAGATGGAAATACGCTTTAACATAACCAAGCAGTTGTACGAATGAATCAGGATAGCCATATGCTGCACCTCTCTTACCTTGATTCATTCTCTCTAACTCATCATACCAACCATCTATAATACCAAAATCTAGAATAATCTCACCTCGTCTAACCAATGATTCATTGTAGGAAGCCCAGTTAAACACATGAAATGTCAGTTTAGCTTAGCTAAACGTAGCTCGGTCAACTAAATCCGACAAATATGATCGTAATTTATGCAACAAAGCTATTACTAGTACTCCTTTCCATGTTTTATTCATGATATTATCATTTGTAGAAGTACCAATCTGCTACAGAACATGACGTATGTTTGTAAATGTGACAGGTGTAAATAGTCAGAAAAAGAAAAGACGATAGGCTATTTCCATTCCCAGATCTTTTCTGTAAAATTTCCTTCGGTATCAACGTCGGTCTCAAACAGTCCAACAAGGTTGTTAAGAAATGCGAGTTTACCGGTTGACGATGTCCTATAGAAAGCACATCCATGCCATTTTACGCCTGAAGGACTGATCCTTCCTATTCCCTCGCCCGTTGACACGACCATTTCTGATTCACCAGCCATCATTACTCCTTTTGCTTTCCCATGAATTACTCCTGGGGATACAGGTTTGGAAATATAGGTCATATGTTGTTTGACTTGTGTTCCCATAAAGCTGCCCTCTATCGATACGGTTGTTTCCATCGTTGGTCCTTCTACGTCCAAAATTCTTTGACCAGTTATTTTACCCTTTAATTCTGCAATTTGATCTCCTAACATAATTTTATCAGGATAATAGTTGGAATATAAACTTGACATGATTTTGCAGCCCAAAACAAGCAAGCCTACGGCCTTAGGGAGTATGCCGCTGCGATAAGTAGGATATTGTTTAGTGTATTGTTGTACCTGCGTCTGATTGAAGGGACCAAATCTTTTTTTATTTGTTGTACTACTTGTGGGAAATGTTATCGTCTTTGTGCTGAAGAATAGTTGAAATAATAGAGGAGGAAGACGACGATGAAATAACTACACAACAATCAAAAATGCTAGATGACATTATGTCTTTTTTGGAACAGTGTGAAAAATATGATCGAAAATAAAAATTCCTACGCTTATTAAAAAATGAAAATTTCGTAATTGTTTTATCAGATCAAAACTTTCAATGGGAAGATCTGGTGATAACACTGGTATAATAAATCCACTATTAACTGCCTTGTCCATCCAGCCTTCCAGTGGTGGAATTATCGTTTGATGATAAATACAGTAATCTTGAATATGATTTGGTTGCTCCTCCTGAAGTCGCGACAGACAATCTGCTATTTCAGGGTGGACTCGTATAGTATTAACATTCATGATGCGATATCAAGCCGTAGCACCTGACATCCTCAGCACGTTTAAGATTGGATTAAAAAGAGAAGATAGATTGCTTCTAAGACTAAGGACAAACCTTGTACAGGATAGGACAAGAGTAATGAATAGAGTACATTCTTTGCTTGACAAATATGATGTAAAATGTGATTATGATAACATATTTGGTGTAAAAGGAACAAGATGGTTAAGGAGCCTAAAACTTAGTGATATCGATCAGATCCTATACATGAATATGTCATGCAGAGAGTTTCTAAACACTGAGATTAATAATATAGAATCAAGGATAATTTGCGAAGCATCAAAGAACGAATCAGTTAAAATACTGATGAGCATGACAGGAGATTAATACAATATGGAGCGTCTCATTAAAATCATACTGGCTAGTGACAATATTTTTATCCTAACTTATTATTATTTTCTTTCTCTTTTTTGTTGTTATTCTAGAAACGTAGAGACAAGAAAATTTTGGTTCATAGATTTTGAGAATTCTCTTATTTTAATCTAGGCGACGACCGCTACCCACATAATCAATTATAGAGGACATATGCATCAGTTTAGCAATTTCCCTACCGCAGGTTTATTATACTGGCGGTTTTAGTTTAATGCTATAATAGTGCAACTTCCCTTGACCCCTGAAGACTTGCTCAAGCCTTTTTTAGGATCTCTCACGTTTTGGATAGATATCGCGGTAGGAGTAGTAATAGCAATATCTGTTATACGAGGATTTATTATGTATGTGAAGCTATTACGAAGATCTCCGCTAGAGCAAACAAAAGAGGAGGAAGGCATAAAGCGCTATGTAGGAAATGGTCTGATCCTTGCATTAGACCTAGAAGTAGGTAGCGATATTATAAGAACTATACTAGCCCCATCAGAATCAGATCTAATATCGCTTGCTGTTATTGTAGCAATAAGGATAACACTTAGTTGGTCGTTGTCTAGGGATATCAAGACAAACTGATGTGGAAAACGGGGTGGTATCCATCTACTCAATTTCCATATGTACCTGAGAAAGAATGATTTCGACCTTTTTACTGCCTGCCTGCCGTAAAAGTTAAGCTGATTCCAAATTCCTATCACCTGCAAGTGAAATCTGATAGGTTTCTAGGACTAACCCCATCTGAAAGGTTTCTACAAACATTCGATAGATCGCATAGCAGAAATAATACAAAGCAGAAAAGTGTCATCTTTGTGGCGGTATTTGAGAGTGTAATCTGTCTGACAGACTGAATCGGCATTGCTGTACTGGCGTTAATGGAGGTCTAAAGCATACTGACAACGTATCAAGCCGCACAGATGAGAACTACCTGGAGATACTTCTTATCGTGGATCGTTCTCTACCAGATATTCCTAATGCCATCATCTCTATACCGCTAATTAGAAATGCAATCGAAATCATAATAGCAAATAGAACCAACCCTAAGTAGATAGGTTGTGCTATCACTAGAATTGATACTGCAATACTCAGGACTCCTACGCCTATGTGGAAAGCTCTGGACGAACCTGAAGCTTTGTGTGATATATCTTGTATTATTCTTGATATACCGCTTACGAGTAAGGCTATTGCAGCCAGAACAACTAAAACCGCCGATGTAAATACTGGGAATTGCATAAGCACAATAGAAAAAGCTATTATTAACAGACCAATTCCAATATTAGCGAAGCGTAATCGTCTGTAAGATGACGGCATAGATATCCCAACAGATATCCTTTCAATTCCAACGACTAGTAATACAATTGAAAGAATCAAAATAATTGTCAATATTGCAGGACCAATGTATGCTAAAATAAACAAGGATAGTACCATGCATATTCCTCCTAAAACGATCTGAAGCATTCTAAGCCATGGCGGAGACTCCAACGTTTGCAATGTATTTGTACTGCTTCCTAACTGATCCTTATAAGGGTTATATTTTAGCTAAATGGGATCCCACCTGATTCCTTCCTACCTACTTGGATCAATCATTAAATAATCAAATCAGAATGGGTTGACCGTTACCTTCTCATTAGTCTATTTGAGTTTTAGAAGCTTATTATTTTCGTGATCTTATAATTAAGTAATAAAAATTGTCGGCGTTTTAATCTTGATAATCATTGCGGTATTCATCATAGTTATGTTAATGACCTTCCTATTTCACCTTTTGTTCATAATCTCTATTGCTACTATACAGAAGCTAGATGGGCAGGAAATTTTAAGTGCTATATTAGGCAGCTGTTTCACAATATTTATAATTCGAAAGGCGACCAAAATGATATATCAGATGGAAATCAACACCTCAAAGTTCAAAGATGACAATGAGGTCATTATAAATAAAATTTCCAAAATCTTTTTGGTAATTCTCATCACACTTGCTTGTTTGTTCATTGTACCCAAATGCTGGAATAAGTTTAGTTGACAGTTAATGTCTTGCCATTAACATCATCTGATTTAATTTCATGACAATGTCCCACGGAGTTATTATGTATGGATATTCCTTCACTTCATTTTCATCGCCTTCATAAATCAAGAATGGATTATGTACATCGAGCAAAAGTTCTGCTGCGCCACCTAAACTAGCGTTGCAAAAATATCTTATTGCAAGTGATGCTGCTACTCTCAAAGAATCGTCCTCCTATCGGAACGAAAGCAAACCCTGTAGTCTTACAATGCTCGTCATTGTGATGCTTTTTTTGCATAACCTGGATAGCTAAGGTCTAAAATGCAGAGGTCAACATAGACAGACGTGCTTAGAAAAATACAAAGTAGTCTGTAAATTCAGATAAATAACTTATCACCGATTTGGGTCGAAGTAATACCTAGCGAAGCCAGCCAAAAAACATCGTAAACGTACGCACGTATTTTTTGTCGGTTAAAAATCGTGGCAGCATAACTATGTGTTCGCTACGATAAAAGTGAAGAAAAAGAAAGAATGAATCTGAGAGAATGACAAAAATTCTTGCAAATAGCAAAATAAAAAAAGACAGCTTTAGGGATTAGGTGTAGTACTTACACAGACAGGAGCACTAGATTGGCGTATATAGAATGGTCCTAGGATATCCATTTGAACCATGTCATTTGGATGTTTCTTTGCAAATCGCTTGTACTTTCTATTCTTGATCTTGCACTTGAGTATGTTAAGACAATGTCTTTTCAATACCTTGTAGATAGTTCTACTACTCAAATACACTCCCAATCTTTTTAGCCTAAACCTTATTCTGTTGCAACCGAATCTCTTCAACCGCAAATCCAGGATTGTTTCTTCTGTCG
>JBAVTY010000481.1:0-5057 GCA_049696495.1 Candidatus Nitrosopolaris sp. | reverse complement strand
ATGGATAGTTCGGTGATCGTACTTCCTGTGGAAATCTGTATGTCAAAGTCATGATAAAATTTGATTCTTTTCTCTAAAACTGCTTCCGGAATTATGATTGGTATAACATTATAGATTTTTACTACATCGATATAAGCAGATAATGCTTCAAAATTCTCTTTATCTAGAGCTTGCAATCTATCTACAATGTACTCGGGTCAGTACAAAGTGGGCGCCTGTTGGTACGTTCACGGCAATCCTTTTCATTGTTGGAGCGGGTTTGCCTGGTTATTCAATACAATCAGCCTGTGTGAGGACACTTTTTTCTCTTATCGGAATGTTATGGGCGCTGATAGGTATCGAGATTCAACGTTTTGCTCTATCGCACAGAATACAACAACCGTCGCAGTCTGCTTTAATACCATCTTCGTAAATTAATCAAATTCTTCATTATTCTCGTGGTTCTTCGCCAATCTTCCAAATCGTTAAGATTCATTCTTGTCATTATATTATATATGCCTACATGTAAATAAACAAACCTTTTGAATGTACTCCCTCTGATAATGACAGTGACTGTCCGGGAGGAATTGCTTCGTCAAGTCACTTCGCATTTGCTCTCTCTGTTTAAACACTTTAGTTACACGAAATTATTTTAGGCAGTATAATGTCAACTTAATGATAATACCCGTTTCCAAGCTAATACTGTAATTGCTGTAATTCGTAGTCCTACTGCTATGGTTGGCACCCGCGCCAACTATCCCTGTAACAAAGCATTTTGAACAATTCCTAGGGCTTTGAGGATGACATCATTGTATCCTAGATCAATCGAAAATCAATACATACGGTTGATTCTACAATTAATAGGTTTAAAAAATAAATAATTATACGGTTGATTCTACAATTAATAGGTTTAAAAAATAAAAGAATTGCTACTACGTGGAATAGATTCGTCTGATGTTTTCAGAAGCAACTTGAGAGGCATAATAAAAGCAAATAAAAGGAAGAGTCAACTGTTGATCCTAATTGATTTCAAAAGTATTAATTTATGTTGCTATCGTAGTCATCGCCATTGCAATAATGTATATCGGTATTAGAATTGCATTTGGCACCTTTAATCCCTTCTACATCGTTGCTAGTGGGAGTATGATACCTACTCTGAACATCAGTGATTTTGTAATTACAACTCACAATATACCGTTTAACAATTTGAAGGTTGGAGATATCATAGTCTTCAAGTCGCCTGCTTCGTTAATTCCCAACGAGCAACACGAGACTATTGTTCATAGAATTGTTCATATTTCTACAGGAACCGAAGGTAGAGTTATTACAACGAAAGGGGATGCAAACGATGGTTCAATACCATATATCGATTATCCTCTTAGAGAACAGAATTACATTGGTAAGGTGGTATACGTAATTCCTAAATTGGGATTAGTTACTAAGATGCTTAGTCCTCCAACAAATTACTACATTATCATTGGGGTTATTATGATAACTGTAGTTTACTATTCTAGAATTGGAAGAAGAGAACAACAAAAGGGATAAGATAAAATCTATGGCTGGTTAAAACCACTATGACTGGAGATTTGACCATTGTGTATCTATTAAATCTACAAGGAAAAATTTCTTGTAGTTTTAGGAATGGGAACTTCATGCCCGTGGTGATCGTAAGGTGCTGTGTGCGACATTCTTGCCGTACTGAATTGGGATGATGACGATCTGGAAGATCTTTCGCATAATGTTATCGAGTGATTCCTTATTTTGGTTCTCCGCAGGAACACAGATTGAGCAGACGTATAAGAAGAATGAACCGCGATGATGACACTTCCTGTGGTACAGCGACTCACGCAAACACTACTGCTGCTGCGATTTCTATGTTGTGGTTCATTTGATATGAGCTACATTATCTATTAAGGGAAAATAGTACTTTTAACGACGCAGATATCTTTTATCGATTATAAGTAGCGTATAGAGTTAGCAATCCCATTTATTCTACATTTGCACAATAATAATTTGAGTGTAGATTTGGCTTAAAGAATAGAGGAAATTAGGGATAGTTTGCTATTGTGTGGTTCATAATTCTCCTATCCCTAATCTTTTTCTTATTATTTGGGCCGTCTACACTCTTTCACATTTGAATAATAACAACTTGCAGAGTCATCGATTGTAATAAATTTTTAGTTATTTTCATTTATTTTGAATATAGGGAGAAAGTCGTAATGTATAGAAATATGGAAACTAAAGAAAACATAACCGTTCACATTTAGAGAACTTCTCTCCCGTGGATGAACTCAGAGGCAGCTAGATATTACAATGTATTTTCGTATCTTCATATTTTTCTAAAAAAATTGCAAGACTGAAAGTTAAAATGCGATCATATTACACAAAATCATGATCTTCAATAATGATACAATGGGATCTTAGCTGTAAGGAGATACCAAAACTCGAAAGATGATGGTTCAGGTGAGCAGCAATGTTCATATTTACTGTTCCCCGTTTACTAGTACTCATCGTAATCAGTCGTTTGCTAGGCCGTGATCGATCTTTTCTTTCGTTCGTTACAGAAAAATGCCATAAGTATTTTTATAAAAAATAACGGCATGAGAATTTAGTAATAATCAACTAAATAGTCCGGTCAAGAACGGTAGAGTAAGTAAAAATCGAGTTGACACGATGAGTATTAAAGGAATTGAGAACGGAGTCGTACTAAGTATTTCTAATTGCATATACTCCCAGGAGCTTTCATTTGCGTGCTTAAAATCAGTAGTTTGGAGGACATAGTTCGTTCAGTTTTGACTGATAGATGCGGTCTCGAAATACAATCGATTATGTTTGCTTTATAACTACCTTGGTCTTATCCTCAATTCTGTCTATTATGTCACTTTGCTCAGACACAATACGACCCACTATATTGACAGGAGAATAAGGTTCAATCTTGTCAGACTTACTGATTGGTGTTCGACCATAAAAGAGACATAATGCACTGCCTTCAGGCCAGAATGCAACATCTAATAAGTTAACCTCTGATTTTGCATTTTCTTCTTGGGCTGTTAACGAAGTGTTGTCAGTATATAGCTCTTTACCCCATTTATGGACATTTACTTCAATCGGCAGATTCTCTAGTATCGCTTTAACCGTGTTGGGGGATCGCGAATCATCTACTTTTATTAATACAGTTTCATTAAACTCAAGAAAGACTATTTGTATGTATTTTTCCATCACACGTTCGTTATCATATCATTTTTATTAATCTTTGACAAGATGCGTGCAGAACTCGAGCAGAAAAGTGTCATCTGTGCCTATGCTGTGCTATTCGATCAACCCTGCAAAGAGTTAGTATTGGCTATCCTTTACCTGTGTTTTCGTTCACGAAAATATTGCTACCAAGCTTTAAAAATTGTGCTTAAATTCATACAAAACGTATCGATTCTTCTAATCCTAATCATAAAGTATTTTTTGAATCTTATGTTAAGTCATTGTACGATAAAAAAAATCAAGTTCATGTTTTAGGTTCTCTCATTTTTTAATTTCTCATTTTTCATTTCAAACTTCTCTAATTATTCCTCCATCATCGATTTAATCCTGTCTCGTATTTATCATATCCTCATCTGTTATACTCTGCTAAAGGAAATCTAAGAAAAATTATGTTATAATATTATGACTTATACAAAATAGCATATGTTTTCTAATTAATTTTGATTAACTGATCATATATTTTGCACAGGAAAAGCATTTTGCAGACGGATTTTTCTAATATACTTGACATTCTCAAGACAGATATCGACTAAACTATACAAAAGAGAATCCAATCCAAAGATAAAAGAAAGATTATTACTAGTTTTGAAAGTTGAAGACGATGGCATGCTTCCAGCTCATGCTGCAGATGAACTCCATAGAAGTAGACCTTGGGCCTTGTACTGACTTGATAGGTTCTCTAAGGAAGGCACAGGCGGTCTTAAGGACAGAACCAAGAGTGGCAGACCTACAGAACTACGGCAATCATCGTTCGAAGGTACGATGAGAACGTGCTTGCTAGAAATGTGAATAAAAATGAGAGGTAATCAACAAGAGATATCCAAAATTCGAGGATCAGGAAACTAAAGATTATTAATCAAGTCAAGAGAATAGGCATAAAGCTACTAATTCGAAATATCAATAATATACAAGCTGTTACCAGTAGGAAATGAAAAAACGTGTAATATTTGGACGAAACAAACTGAATAAACCGTATAAACAGGTTCGCTGTCCATTTTGCAAGCATGCGTTTGCACCAGAAACTATTCAGATTGTTGGAATCACAGAGGAACAGACTAATTTTGTAATATTACTGTGTCCCAGTGCAAAATGCAGAACAATACTTGAAATTATACCGCAATATTCGATAGGCATAAATAAATGAAACGACAAATAACTTGACCTCGCCGATTACAGGTACTTAAAATTTACGTAACATGGCATGGAGTGGATGTGGCGAATAATATGGCATTACATTTATACTCTAAAAATGCATAGATCAATGAATTGAATGACAACCATCACATATAATACTTTGACCATTGCAGCAGTAGCATTATTATTTATCTCAGTTCCTATACTTAATCAGCAAGCATTGACAGCCAACGCAAAGGGAAGCGGTAACATAGGTCATCTCTACTTAGGTGGTCTGCCAGGCTACCCTTACTTCGGCGGCTACCCCGGCTACGGCGGCTACCCCTGCTACGGCGGCTACCCTTACATAACCGGCTACGGCGGCTACCATATTACGACGGCTACTACTATCACCACCATCATCACCATCACCACTAGTACGTACGCAACTCACTGAAGACTGGTTCAAGTGGTGCGATACTAGATAAGATACATGATGAGAAAGACTTCGGTAATGTAGTAGTGATTTTATGGATACTCTGATAAGACTAGAAGAACACATATATCTGCGAAGTAAATAAAACGGCTTTGTAGAAACCATCGATTATTATAGTAAGGTTGGTTATTCGGTGGGTATTGTAGGCTATACATCTGAATGATAATTCTCTGTTCTGTGTTCTTACCAATCTTGATGTAATATGTTCTCCAAA
>JBAVTY010000480.1:0-6464 GCA_049696495.1 Candidatus Nitrosopolaris sp. | reverse complement strand
GTCCATTCCTTTTCATGTATTAGATTAAACTTTGTTCTGATTTCTATATGAATACACTTCCTGACAGAAGTGTAACCCATGTTGGTAAGCTATATTGTCACCTATGTAAGGAAGTACAACAACTAGTCACTAAACATATTAGTAATATAAGATGATAGTTCGTCTCTTAACTTGATGACTTTTGCCCGTTTATATCCATCGAGAGTAGTTTGTAATAACGAATCCAATCCTTCTACAAGGTATTGAATGTTTGATAGTGTTAGAAGGGTATCTGCGCCAGATTGATTTTCTTGATCTTCGTGAGACATTATTTAAGAGAATCCATGTACTGTTAAGCCTTTTTATTATGCTCATCTAATTTTTTTAAACTGGTCACGAAATCATCATTACAGAATGACATGCCTTTTCTTTCCTTTCTAAAGCTTCTCTGTGATACTTTTATGTTTTTCATTCCAGTGATTTAGAAATTCTACAATTAAGGGTTCGAAATATCCTACTTGATTCTCTTTTTCTGGAAAGGTTTCCTATCGTATGCCCATACAATAGGCAGGTCCAACACCCAATAAAAGGAATCAGAGTGGTAATATAGTAACCAGCACCATGTCTTCTGGTAAATCCCCAAGATTCGCATACTAAACAGTGTTTAGAATGGCTAGACATCATAAATTTGCCTCTTTCGTCAAATCGATGCCTTATTTTCATAGACCATATTTGGCAGACATCTTCAAGGTTAAGAAGGGTCGGACTTGGCTTATGCACCACCAATCCTCCTTGTTTTCCTTTTTTCTTCATTCTTATGAGCTAAATGTGATTCGCCCAAAGTTAGTATGTAGCTAGAAGAGACGCCCTATTAGTGTTTTCACATCAGTGGTAGCCTAAAAATATCAGCTTAATACAAGAAACAACTGCTCGTGGTTTTCTATTAAATATTGAAACGTCGTACAATATGATCAGAAGCGCGGTCGCCCATGTAAATCAAATGGTGAGGGATTATGTTAATGCACAGAAACATTGGCTGACTATAATCCACCTACCAAAAATGGCGCCATACATAAATCCTAATGAAAGAAGAGTTAACCAACAGATAAAATCAGATGTATGTGCAAATAGGTTCTATCAATACATTGAAGAACTAAAAGACCAGGTATCGGAGTACCTTGACAAACAATTTGGAAGATGGTGACATTTGCTATGACACCTGACTTAGTACCTCACTAAAACTATGCAAAAAACTTTTTCACGATCAGTATCAGAGTCCATACGCTGCTGTAATTTCAGGCGATCATATCGAATCGCTATCATTGGGTATTAAGAGGTTCAAGAACTATATATGTGGTGCACGAGGCATTCGATTCCGTTACAGGTGCTATCGACGTATTGAAGTATATGGCGGAGTTTAAAGGTGCTATGGGATCGTTGCACTTGCGAGTTCCAAGTAGTGTTGGTAACGATATTTTATATGATCTAACGGTGTGGTGAAGATACTGTATAGTTATTTTATTTAGGCAATATTAGTTTTCATGACTAATTTCATTCCATAGAATAACACCTCCGAATCTCCAGTTATGATGATTATCCAAATCCAAGTTAGACGGTATAATATCCATGTTTGTAGGTATGGATCTACACAAGAACTATCTGCAGATAGCTGTGAATTCTAGGACAAACAACAATCTTAATCAGGTGGGATGAAAATATCAATGATGAAAAGGTTCGCGTAGTGATGGAATCATCATCTGTGTGGTATAACATATACATTTATCTGTCTGAAGAAAAGCATCTTAATGTAGTACTATCTAATCCGAAAATTAGTTGAATTCATCGCATAAAGATTTTGGCCAGTAAAGCTAATTGTTCCTGTTACGTCATCATGGTTATGCCAAATAGACTTACAATGAGCCTAGAACTATTTTCTGGCAAAATGTCACTGTGTTGTGCCACGTATAACTAAGTTTTGTTATGTTAACATGCTGATAAGGACGGAAATATCAGTTCTGACCAATCTGAGAGATACGTGTTGCTCATACGTGAGGTCGTAGAAGTCTCATAAGACTCATTGACCCGATCTTTGAATTCTCTTACTCAATCTAGAGGAAATTCAATAGTCTAGGCTGCCGACAGAAATTTGTCTAAAGCCCAATATGACAAGGATGGGAAACAGTATATGAACAGATTTAAAAGTGTACTTGTTGTCGTTTATGTCAACATATAAATGACTCTTTGTCAAAACACTAGGCATTTATGGCAAGCAAAATTATGAAATTATCTCTCTCAATAGCTTTTGCGTTTATAGCAATACTTTTTATTCAAACTGCGGTCAATAGCACACATGCCATAGGACAACAACAAAACTCAAGGATTACTACTCTTACTAAGTCTGCACTCTTAGATGAGGAGGTCAGTACACTTAATATGGTTTTCAAACAAGCTGATAAATCACTTGTTACAATAACAAGAACTCTTCCTTCACCCACCATGGTTACTCCTCAAACTCAGAATATTACTGTGTTAGGCTCTGGATTCCTTTACGATAATCAGGGGCACATAATAACGAATAATCATGTCGTTGGCAATGCCAAGATGGTTAACGTACTTTTTGAAAATGGTGATAGACGTACTGCAAAAGTTGTAGGAGGAGATATGCTAAATGATATAGCTGTCCTTAAAATTGTTGAAAACCTTACTCAACACGCTCAACAACAAACACCTCCACTACATACTCCACTAATGATTGGAAATTCATCTAACCTTGAAATCGGACAGCCAGTAATTGCTATTGGCAACCCATTTGGCCTTGAAGGCACGATGACAAATGGAATAGTAAGCCAAATTGGACGATTAATACCAGAAGGTAGTTCAGTGCAACAATTCTTACGTCTACATTTTCCATGGGTTGCATATTACATACCTGATGCAATTCAGACAGATGCGCCAATTAATCCAGGTAATTCTGGGGGACCACTACTAAATCTGCAAGGACAAGTTATCGGAATCAATACAGCTACTATTGGACGTTCTAATGGTATCGGATTTGCAATTTCTTCAAACGCAGTATCACGTATAGTTCCCACATTGATCGCAAAAGGAAATTATACTCATCCATATCTCGGGCTTGCTTTAGATACATCACCTGCAGCTATTGCGGAAGATTACAAGAATGTGACAGCAAATCTTAAGGGTGTATTTGTAAACGCGATTGAAAAAAGCGGGCCTGCAGATATAGCAGGCATACGTGGCTCTAACCTGGACCAATACTACCAAAGACACAGTGGAGACATGATTATAGCTGTTGATGGACATAATGTCACAAAGGCTGAAGATTTCATATCATATATAGACGAACACAAGGCTGCTGGCGATAGTTTGAATTTGACCCTATACAGAGATGGTAAAATGCTGAATTTAATGGCAAATCTCAAACCATGGCCTTCTCTAACTCCATATATCCGCCAAGCAACATCATCGTCAAACCCTGAATAATACAATGTACACCTGGCACGTGATAAAAGGGGATGCAGCGCTTAATAACTCATACCGTTAATGACTGGAATGTTGCGTGGATTTTAAATTGATAATCAAGATCAAAGTCACCATCATGGTATTTTACCTGGCTACTGCTTCACATTGTATCTCGGAAAAGTGCTCAGGCAGGTTTGGCTTATTCACCTCCCTTCATTCATAATAAAAGTTAGATAGGATAATATTGCAAAGCTAAGAAGATAAAATGTTTTATTATGTCTCTTTTTATAATAGATAAGACAGTTTTTTTTGAGGCTCAAATCAATCAATCAAATTTCCGAACCTATACACAGCTTATGTTAATTATTGCTGTTACAACCTTTATCCTTGCTCGAGTACTTTAGAATGATGAGGCTCATATATTCGTATTATTAACAGTTCCTTGCATAGCATTCTATCGCTATTGTAATATTGATATTGCGCAGAAGCTTAGGTTGGAAAATAAATGTTACTAACTCTGGACAGGTTTTACTGTGACCTATACCCAAGATCCATCCTCCGTTTCATCAAACAAAAATGCAACTATTCTCTTACACGGGTAGACTTGTTTTGGTTCAAACGTTTGTACCCATTCCCATACTGCTACATGGCTTGCGCTCGATGTATTCCTGAAACTCAAATCTATGAAATACAAGTACAAAGCAAACCATCACTATCTCCGTAGACGTCCTCTTGCGTTCAACTATTGCCATAGAACGTAGGAATACCTCTGCAGCAATAGATCTATCGCTTTGACACGTTTCTTCTGTCTTTAGAATGCTTGCAGCTTAGAGCAACCCAACGATAATGATCGGAATTACAGCAGCATAGCTATTTATTACTTCTGTCTGCGCGACAAGCTAGGTGAGATCATATGGTTGGCTGATTCTCGCCCATCTTGAAGCGCATATTGTATATTACATGAAATGGTTAACTTCTTTATAAATTACATACTCTGGGACATTTTCTAACAATATCTTAAAGGATATTTACGCAACAAGTATGAAAGTCATTTAATATGCAATTTGTTGGGACATGTAAAGGCATTTTACAATTCTCTATGGTTAGCGGACCACTTGTTGTGTGTGACCTGTCCGCAAATTGCGATTTAAGACGACCGAATACACGAAGAGATATGATATTTAGAGTGATATTGAAAGTCGTTCTTAAGTGACATTATTTCTGAATTAGGCTACAAACTAGATCGCAACCGCCAAGGTTCTGATGAAAGGAGAAAGAAAAGGAAACAGAGATATATTATACCCTTGCAGAGGATGCTGTCAGCGGGGTGGGGAAGCCAGATCCTTATAAAAGAGGGAGACTAGGTGATCCCGGCGGGCTCATAACCCGCAGAGCGGTTTCCACTTTTGCATTTAGCACGTGGCCGCAAGTTCAAATCAACCCCCCGCTACTAATTTTTCACGAGGAGACGAAAAACCATCTTGCTATTAATTTTGATCCTAGATTAAAGCCTGATGACTTTTTTTCCATACCATATCTGTGGACGGGCTTGGTTAAATGCCTATGAGATTTCGGTGTAGGGACGTAGAGTCCTGTCATGATATCTCTATTCCGAAGCACTGGGATTTTTTTGGCATTGCCGTCTTTGTAGCTACACCTATCACATTGAAATCCTTTGTTCTTTCCTTCTGATTTCATTTTCCTTGTACAATGTTTGCAGGGCGGATTAGATAGATCGTATATCTGTGCAAGTCTCAAGATATAGATGTATTCCACATTTAAAATTGGAGGACGATTACATGTTGCTTTTCGGACACCACATCCTATCTCGATCACATCCCCTATTTCCATTTGTGAGGCGATATTTGTCAGACCAGTTGGTTCATATACTGCGGCCATGCAAGTAAAGCTATCAGAATCTTCAATTCCGAAAAATACGTGCCCTCCTTGTATGATTCGCGGTTTTGTGACGAGCTTACCGCGTACATAACCAGCCATGTAAACTCTGATTGCTGATAACTTCAATTCATTTTGCAAATGCATATTTGTTCCTTGATTTGAGCGAAAGACCATATATCCATCCAAGATCTCTTCGGGCTGTAACCATTCTAACGTTGAAACTACAACCTCCGGACTCTCACCTCTTATGCCACAAAAGACTGGATCTGGACCATGGGGAGCAATCAACACACGTCTGTGGTTTTGATCATAGTTATTGAAGGTATTTGGAAACGTTCTCTTGTCATACTGAATTACTCTGGACACATTTATTTGTCTCGTTGTCCCATAATTTTTGCATTTTCTGTATGCTATGGCCTCAAATGTGTGATCTCCATCTTCCAAACTACCAATTGCAGCTAAAGAACCTACTAGGCCTTGACCATTTCCAAAAGTGAAGTAGGGAATGCAATTTTCTTTTGCTATTTTTTCTGCCTTTTGCTTACTTAGAATATCAAACATTGCGATCCTACCAAATTCCTTGAGTGCTTCCGGGACTAATCCTCCATTAAAAAACATGACGCCAGGATTTGCACCCACGCCTATGGCTGATTCCTCTTCGATAAATTGTGTTATATCTTCAATTATTTTTTCGTGGTTTCTTATCTTAACTCTTAGACAGACAGCTCCATTACCACGGGTCTTCAATGGGATATTGGGATTTAATCTAACCAATAACGGATAGTCGAGGAACTCTGTATATGGATTCTTTAATAAATACCCTGTAATTTTAAATGCGAGATGTGTAGTGCATCTTCCACATGTCGAATCAGTATCATCAAATCCGATATGGAGAATCTCATCATGTCTTATAGTACGAAGATCGGAAGTTGTCATTGTAGTCGCACCTTTCTCCGTCATATCAATCATGTAACTAATGTATTAAATATTAAATAAGTAATGAAGAGCAAATATTTCTTGTAGCTATATAGTCACAGTTATTAAACCAGACGCTGTAGATAAACCGGATATTTCTGTACATAGAATATCCAACATATCTACATATA
>JBAVTY010000479.1:0-1560 GCA_049696495.1 Candidatus Nitrosopolaris sp. | reverse complement strand
GAATATAATATTCCTGACAGTAGCCAACTATCAATTTTTGTCGGAACAAGTTTTCTGGTAACAATACATAATAAAGATCTCAAGAATATCACTGAAATATTTCAGCTTTGCAAGAACAATAATAAAGAGCGAGAGACATTGATGGGAAACTCAGCTGCGTTCTTGCTGCATCATATTATTGATGTTTTAGTAGATGATTTTTTGAAAGTCATCATAAAACTAGAGGATAGCCTAGATGATTTGGAAAAGGTAATCTTCAACAATCGAAAGAGATCACAAGAAACTAATAGGATCAACCTCTTGAGGAGAGAGGTAACTACACTTAGACGAATAGCCCTTCCTCTAAGAAGTACAATATCAGAATTAACAAATGATATTCAAAGATTCTCTAGTAAAGATTTTACACCGTTGTATAATGACTTGAAGGATCATATTGAAAAGATATTCCAAACATTAGACCAAGCCAAAGAAACCATAGAAATCTATAAAGATGTATATTTTATGGATATCTCAGAAAAATCAAATAGGATACTTAGTATCTTAACAATTATTTTCACTCTAACAATACCTGTTACAGTAATCGGGACCTTCTATGGAATGAATATTAGTATGCCTGGAAGAATTGAAGCACCGCCAACTTTCTTAGGTCCTTATACAACGATGATAATTGTAATATTAGCATCTACAGTTCCATCATTTATGATGTATTGGTACTTCCGTAGTGCGGGATGGATGTCATTTGAGTAATCTCGAAATGGAATTTAGTCAGGGGATTAATTCTCCCTATTGATAGTTTGCAGGTTTGCAGGTTCGGAGGCTAAACAAAATGGAGTTGGGACATATCTATAGAGATCGTGTGCTTTTTCAGCCAGTGTTAATGGCGCGCATCAAAGATAAAGGGGCGAGACAAAAATGACATATTGCAATTGGCATGTGTACGTATCTAAACTATGTGCTAATCGTACTATTTGTAATTCTTATAGCAGTGAGCTATTATCCATTATAAAAATACTTATCTGACAACTGAGATTCATTCAGTGTTGGAGATAGCAAACCGCCATCATCCAACGCCCTCTTTGAAACAGGCTACAAAAAGCTTAAGGAACAGTATATCTATAGCGTTTAATGCATTTCTAATACAGCTATTCCAAGTAAAAGAATGGTCAACGAGTGGCCTGTGGTAGCAGCAAGAGTTCCCAGCCCAAAGCTTACTGCCTCAGAGAAGCAAGCTACAAGAAGAATCCGTGAAGGTATGGCAGGGAGATGCATTTCAGTATTTGTGAGAATCATAGCTCCAAGGGTATGGGTTCTAACCCGATGGACTTCTTAGATGCATTCAGCGAAAATCAGAAAAACCAAAGTAGAGATGCAGTTAACTTCAATGCCTTGGCCGACATAATCCGCGAGATTTGTGAGAAGGAATTAGAACATAAGCGTGAAGTAGAATACACCCTTCCCACGCTACTGGCAAGGGTACGTGAGAAAGCAAGCGAAATGGGAATAGAAATATCAGCAAAATTTTCTTGGGCTAAAACACCACAGTCATTATCAGAGGAGCTG
>JBAVTY010000478.1:0-1663 GCA_049696495.1 Candidatus Nitrosopolaris sp. | reverse complement strand
AGCAAAGAGAAATTTTACTACAGCTATTATTTCATCAAGAAAAAAGATAAGACCTAAGAAAAGATAGTAGGATTAGAAATGTTGGAAATGTGGTATGTGATGTCTATGGTGAAAGGATTCTTTATTCCCTGTTAAAGAATTGTCGGAGAAATTAAAGACCAACGAAATATCACCTCATCTATAAAAGCAATAGTTGGGCCTTAAGATCGAGTCAGATTTGATTCACAAACAAATTTTATCTTTGACTATCGCGTAGTATTGAAAATCCTTGTCGAATATTGCGCTAATTTTTTTAGAGCTTGAATTCTATCTATTCTTTCTATCTCTGCGCCTTCGATTGCAGAAGAGAGGTATTTAATTGATTTATCATAGACCTCTCGTGCAACAGGATAAGGTACTCCATCTTTACCACCCTGGGCAAAGTTATACTTTACCGGATCTTGCCATGATGCTTTAGTTCCATAAATTAGTTCTCCAATAAGTGATAGAGCCCTTACTGTAGCAGGACCAACTCCATGAATAGAGATTAGTTGTTCGTAATTTTCTGGATGAATATCGTAAATTCGTTTGAAGAGATTCCAATCTAACTTACGGGGCATTTCGTAATGTTCGATCAAAATATTATTACTATCGGAAATATGTTTATTCCCAGAGATTGGATTTTCTGAAGTGAACCATTTATCTAAAGTATACCTTCCAAAAGACGCAAGTACAGAAGTTACTTCGGAGACACATGATTTTAAGTTATCACTATTGCCTGTAGCTAGGTCTAGAGAAATTTGTTGGTTATCTGTTGAATCAATAGACGTCATATTGAGAACATTAGCGCTTTTACAGTCACTTATGATTCCGGAATGCGGCTCTAATATGAAACTTTTACAATTGTCTGAAATCCAGTGATACCTTCTTGCCATTCTATTAATAGGATTCATCCCTTGCTGAATTATAGTCCAATCTCCGTGTTGGTCAAAAAGGATGACATGATGATATAAGGAATAACCGTCCTGAATTGCAGCGTTATCTACTTTGGCAGCCATTCTACTGGCATACAATAAATCGTTGATTTTAATGGAAGATAGATTGTAATGCTTCTCAGCAAGTTTAGGGATATCGTCTTTTGTTGTCGTAGATTTCCTACCTTTTCCTCCAGCTACAGATATTCCATGAACGTCTGCATTCAATGCCTGATTTAATACTCCCGTTACTACCGTTGTAAGTCCTGATGAATGCCAATCAAATCCTAGTACACATCCAAGGGCCTGAAACCAAAGCGGGTCTGACAATCTCCTTAGAAACTCCTGCTGTCCATATTCGTCTACAACTACTTTTGATATAGCATGAGAGAGCCTAATCATTCGTCTAATTAGGTACTGTGGAGCGTGTCCTCTATGTAGAGGTAAATTGATAGCAGAGGTTTTCAATTAACCTCCTTATGATCGAAGTTTATCTATTTAATCTTAATACAATCTATTTACACACCTTAGCTTCATCTATGTGAAATAGATGCTGAAGTCTCTTCAGACTGCAATTTTGTTTGATCGTTATCCTGACACTTGTAAAGTTAACTGATTACAAGGTCCACAAATCTTGCACTTTGTTCAGGCATAACTAACCTTCTCTGATATCCTCTCTAATGCTTCTTCAGTGCCCTTTAAGATATGCT
>JBAVTY010000477.1:0-9668 GCA_049696495.1 Candidatus Nitrosopolaris sp. | reverse complement strand
CAGGTAAGGGAACAGTCGAAACAAGACTCAAAGCCGCTGTGGTCGTTGTGTACGTTTTGGCGGCAATCGCGGGCGGAGTGGCAGAAACTAGTTGGTTGCTAAAGGCCGCTATTATCCCAGTCATTAGTATAGGTCTTGTGATTGCTGTCGCAAGGATTTGTATGCCCTAAACAATTTTGAGAGATAAAATTAAAATATATATCTCATTGACATTAACATGACTTGGTGCTTGTATTACATATAAGACCGCATCTACTATGGCCTCTGACTGTAATCTTTGTATATTCCTTCTAGCTTGTATAAATCCTGTCACGGTTCTTGGTTTCCGATCCAGACGGAATACAATCCAGCTAGCTCGATTAATACAATCCATTTAATTAATTGTTGTACGTCCTTGTAAAGAATGAGTTCTTAGCAGTTGAAGATATACCTAATATAGATGATGGAAAGTTAAGATATGACATGTTTGTCAAAGCATACAACGAGACCAGGGAACATGGTGGAATAAATGGACTAACACCATCAGAAATGTTTCTACAAACATTCTGGTTACACCTTTCTGAAATAATACCAAACAGAAAAGTGTAACCCATGTAGGTAACCAAAATTGTTACCTATCTGTGTAAAAGCAACAATTAATTGCACTAGAAGTGGACGGCTGTTACCAAATGTTAATAACGCTGTAATGCTAGCATCTTTGTAAAAGTCCTTAAATAGCAGAAATGCAGAATTGTCATTATTCTCATTTAGATAGGTCTAACTTTACCACCGTTAGGACCACAGGCCACAAAAGAGAATGTTATATGGCTGGTAAAGATGGCCGAAGAAGAGCACTTTGATTCGTTAGACTCATGTGTATTATGTGGAAACTACTGTTTACTTTTTATAATCTAATGTGATACTTTAAAAAGAAATAGGTGTATCTCCATTCATTCTAGTAAAGATCCAATCGGTTTTCGCATTCTGTAGATACATGTGAAAAAATACGAACAACTACTAGTAAAAATATGAAAATAAATATCCTATCCGAATATTTTTTTCCTTAAATGATGAATCATTACCTACTGCTGTTCTGTTCTTCTCTAATAGAATATTCCCACGAGGTTCAAAATTTGTTATGAACATAGGATTTTGTACAATAATACAAGTACTTTCAGAAATAGCTACTCTAGATTCATATGAAATTCAAAAAATCTACTTAGAACATGGAGACACGGGCGCATTATCTGAATATGCAGTATCGAAAAAGAACATGATTTCACTTTTCCAACAACAACCTTTAACTTTATTATGCATATATGATCGATTTAAGGAAATTGCAGACACTATAAGGTCTGGTTCTGGTAAGGATAAGAATAATATCTTGAAAGGACTACTTATTGACAGCTCACCACTTGAAGCAAAATATTTGATAAAAATCATAAACGGAGAAATGAGGATTGGTTTGACAGAAGGTCTGGTTGAAATTGCAATATCAAAAGCATTTCGTCAAGATCTTAAACATGTTAGAGACGTGATGCTCGTTCAGCAGATATTTCCAAGATAATGTTGTTGGCCAAGAGAAACCTACTGCATACTGCGCTAATCGAACCACTTACGCCTATAAGTTACATGTTAGCAGACGTGATGTTAACCACAGAAGAGATAATCGACTATTATCAAAAACCTTTGATTTGTGAATTCAAATATGATGGTATACGAACACAAATGCATAAGTTTGGACAACAAATTAGATTATTTTCTCGTAAACTCTCCGACATTACACACACATTTCCTGAATTATCTAATGCTACAATGAATATGAAACTGTTTTCATCAACATCAACAACACTGTCAAATATAGATTTTATTTTGGATGGAGAAGTGATGGCTTTTCAAAATGGCGAACCACTTCATTTCCAAGAACTCCAAAAAAGACTTCACAAAAAGAATCTGACGGAACAAATCATGTCAGATATCGCACTTGTATATATATAGTATATGATATCGTGTATTTCAATGGAGAAAACTTAATACGAAAGTCAATTAGAGAGAGAAAAGGAATTCTATCAAATATATCTTTTAAAGAACCTATCATTAATTCAATATACAAACTTGTAAATTCAGCGGAAGAAATTATTGCAATGTTTGAAGAAAGTAGAAATATTGGTCATGAAGGGTTGGTACTAAAAGATCCAGATTCTCATTATCATCCTGGAAGGAGAGGAAGATATTGGGTGAAGCTTAAGAAAGAATTAGATACAATCGATGCAGTCATTGTAATTGCTGAATATGGACATGGAAAGAGGGCTGGCGTGTTATCTGATTACACATTTGCAGTAAGTGATGATGATAACAATAGCATTAGTAAATTAAGAACGATTGGTAATGCCTATTCTGGATTAACTGATGATGAAATACTGGAAACAACAAAAAAATTAAAATCAATTATTATAAAAGGTGAGGGCATTAGAATAATAGTAAGGCCAAAAATAATTTTAGAAGTTGCGTTTGACAGTATCCAGAAAAGTAATAGACACGATAGCGGTTTTGCATTGCGTTTTCCAAGAATAAAGAATATACGTAAAGACAAAAATGTCTCAGATATAGATTTACTCCAAAAAGTCAAACGAATCTACGAAAAACAGACTCATATAAGCAGGCATAGTAACACAACTGTCTGATGATAAATTTCTGCTCAGGACCCGTTAAAATCATTTTAGATAACGATTCAGGCAACTATGAACACCTTACAATGTACTACATTGGTATATCATGCGAGTAGCTATCCAGAGCATCATGAATATAGACATTATTTAGAATTGATGAACATCTCTTAGAATGATATTGGTTATAATGTTATAGGAGTTGGAGCTGCCATTCTCAGCCGCTGCGTTGCTATACTAAGAAATGACTATAACGATCGTTAATTAGGTGATCATGAGCAAGATGGCAAGAAAATACGACTGAAATGTTTATTTTATATTATAAGGTAGTTATGATAGCGCCGGTGAGACTTCTGTATTTCACAAGACAAAGTCAAATCGGATGACGTGTATTTTTATTCTATCTGATTTAATTGTACTTTCTCATATTTCTGTAGAAAAATACGCCCTTTTTCCGCTGTTGCATACAAAAAAAAGACGAGTCCCTTGAATTATTTCTTTTCTCCATGAGCTGTCCAGAAAGTATATGAGGGATATATCGTTTAATTTGCACATGATTGAGATGAGCCTGCATCATTATTTTTGACTTGGTTTCTCCACAAAGAGCTGCATCTAGTATTTTGGCTATAATATCGACGCTGTATCTGTACTTCAATTTCTTAATTGGACGTGATGCTATTCTTACTATAAAATATAGGGTACAATTTATCCGATCTTAATATAATAATCAATTGACCCAAAGGATATTTTTAAAACAAAATATATAATGAGACATCTTCTAGTACAACATACACTTGTACGTAATAATGTTTAGAAAGGATAAACCAACGAAATTGAAATATCCTCTGCTTCTCATAAACAACTAGTCTAACTCCATATAGGTGACAAAATCGGGCTACTTTTGAATGCCGCAGATGAAGAATGTATTATTGATAAATTAATGTATAGCACGTCTATATTTTTCAGCTGAGAACACACGTCGTTCTAGTATCTGTGTTAATAAAGTTAAAGATTTGTGATAGAATTTCGATTTACTATTCTAGTAAACATATTGCTCACATAATGATAGTTACTACTTGTTTTGAATACTATCTCTTTTACCACCTAAAATTTCATGAGGTCTGCATTTTGTATCTCTAGAAATCATAACATTTTTGTGCTTGGACAATATTTTGTACAATAGATCATACTTGCTTGAACAAGTATGAATCAATAGTGGGTAATTAGAAAAGGCAAGAGGAGTAGCTAGGGAAAGTTATTATCCACCAATAAATGTTATTGACGTATTCGGTGAAGAGGATATTGAAAACAAAAGAATTCTTGTCATCGCTGCCCCAATCAGTGCTAAAAGGTGAAGATATTTTAATTCCTGATAATGTATTGAGGAAATTATTCAGATTTGCAGGCCTTCGAAGGTCGGATATATTTTATGATTTAGGATGTGGAAGTAGCAGTGCGGTTGCAATTGCAGCCGAGGAATTTAAAGTAAAAAGATCGGTAGGAATAGAGATTAGACGCAAAATTGCAATCGAAGCACGCAAAAAAATTATGTCCATGAATAATGCCGAAATAATTATTGGGGATATTAGAAAAGCAGCAATTTCTGATGCAACTGTTTTGCTTTTCTGGTTCACTGATCCTAAAGTAATTGAACCTATGGTAATCAGATTTCGAAAGGAACTGAAAAGCGGTGCACGAGTAATTACGATATTGTCTCCTCCTAATCTTATGCTACCAGTAAAGACAAAGTTTCCGTTTTTTGTGTTTCAGAAACCATTCAAATATGCTAAGAAAATACAAGAACAAATAGAGGCAATTTTTGGAAAACCTTGCATAGATTTTGTTGATTCATGGTTAATGGCTGAGAAGTATATTGATGAATTGGGGGTTGTTCCAGGAGAACACAGGAGATTTGTGAATATGTTTCAAAGCATGGTAATATGGATAAACGCATGGAATACAGGAATTGCTTGCGAACAAGAAATTCCTCCACCTGTACACTCATACCTCGGAATACTGAAAACGTTCTTTGAGATAGATTTGTCAGATTTAATTTCAAATAAAAGAGTTTTGATTTGAAGCTCGTTCAAAAGAGTCACGAACCAACTATGCTGGCCCACGATTATTCAAAAGCAGATACACTCTCGAGCTTGAAGAATAAATCTAGATGCAGCATTTAGACCGATATTCAGCCAATTTTTAATTCTCCATTATTGTTATGTTATGCGTATCATACGAGGAGTGCGATTCGTTATCTAAGCTCACCCACTTATTGTGAACTTTGCTTTCATAAATGGATGAATTGTACAAAAGTAATCATATGTTTTCTCACTTAATTTTGCAGTATTAAGGACAAATGTCCTTTTTGGCATAATAAGAGACGAATCAAATGATTTGCCACTATCTGCAAAGCTTGTCACTGTATGAGGTACATTATCGTTGTTCGTCCAAATTATCCCTCCTCCTTTAGAAACATTAATGATTTTGGGATCAAAGTTAGGGTTACCTTTGGCAGATGCGCCAGGATGGATCATCGCCTTCACTATTGGTGCACCTTTTGACAGTGGTGCACCCGTAACACTGCTGGTCCCATTTTGTTCAGCCCGAGCAGAAGACTTTGGAGCCACCATCCCCAAAGCATAAAACGTGGAACCTCCCACTATTGCAACTCCAATCAGAATAATTCCTAGATTCCTGAGATATGGCGTCCTCTTGTACGAAGCTATTGCGAGAATAGATACAGGAATAAAAATTATCATCATCAGGACAATATATGCATAAATGCTTGGAACACGAATACTCACCGATATCGCGGCGGCAATGCCAAATGTTACTAGAAAACCTAGGATAATAAAAGTGGCAGACTTGGCTCTAGGACTTGATGGAAAACCGTCCTTGAATAGACCTTGCACCAAAAAAATCAACCCTATAAACATAGCTAAAAGCGTTACCGCGTGCATTCCTTCTAGAAAGGTAGCAGCAATTCCAGCAAGAGAAAGCCCAACACCTGCGATTCCGAGGGCAGTAAGACCTATTCCAGGCAGCAGCAAGTCCCAGTCAGTCACGTTATATCAGTTAACCTGCAAATCAAAAATATTATAATGTTTCTCCTACACGCACATTACGTGGGATGTAATTTCAAGTGCGACTGTAACAGTCCCATGTTCCATAGACTACATTCATCACGTTTCCATTCACGACATAGTGTAGCAGAAAGATAATACTGCTGGTTCGTTCCTTATGCCCTGAGACCCCCCTGACGTATGGTATGAGATTCGTATATTGGTATTGGAACCTGAATTTGTCGTCTGACCTGACGTTCGACTTGTCATATGCTCTAATGCATCGAATACAACTATGCGTAGTACATCGAAATCAAGAATCACTTACCCACGTCTGACTAAAGCATCGCTATATAATCTACCCTTTACTACAAATAGAGGATACGGAACTAAGCCAAGTTCAGCTTGGCACAGTTAATCAAAAAAGTATTTATGCGGCAAAGCATAAAATTCAGCGGTTATGAAGTTAATTAGTACATCAATTAATAAACATTAGATAATGGCGATTAAAATGGAATCAGCAAATTATTCTCAGAAAGGTAAACGCTCTAATGAATCCAAATCAGAGACAACGATTATAATGCTCCCTTCAGACGCTATCCCAAGAGGTAATGTTTTTGGTGGCATGATATTGAAACATCTAGATCTTATTGCAGGTCTTGTTGCCAAACGACACGCAGGACATGCTAACATAGTCACTGCAAGTATTGATAGGATGACATTTTTAAAACCTGCATACATTGGCAATGCCTTAATACTTTCGGCACGGCTTAATTATGTAAAAAGATCTTCTATGGAGGTTGAAGTTACTGTAGAAGCAGAAGATCTCGGCATTGGTGAGCGAGTTCTAACTGGTACTGCGTTGGTTACCGTAGTTGCCCTGGATGAACATGGAAAACCAATTGAAGTCATTCCCTTAATCTTGAACACTGATGAAGATAAAAAAAGATTTTATGAAGGTGAATCTAGAATGATGAATAGGCTAAAAGAAGCAGGAAGGATCTCTCGGTGACTCCTTGTTCGGAATTTGGATTTCTAATCATCACTATGGGGCGCGAAACAATCTATGTATAATTCACTTAGTCAGGTGACTTTTTCCTTGTTGATCATGTCATGATTCAGAAACCGCATGCAACTCACATACTCACGATTCTTCCATATCGTTTCTGTTAGTATTGTATAAGCTATTTCTCGTCTGTTTAATATCATCGCTACCATCATCTTATATTTCATCATACAAACCCATAGTTGCCAAAAAGACCACCCTAATGACCGCATAATCAAAAATAGAAGATACATCTCCTTTGATGGAACTTAGAATCTTGGCCAAGTTGCTAAATGTGCATAGTTTCATTTTACTACCAATACAGGACAATGAGCATAGGTTACAACTTCAGACGCGACACTTCCAAGCAGGAGCTTCTTAAAACTTGATCTTACCTTTCGTTCCCAATACAATTAAATCAACATTTTTATGCTGAGCATAGTCTACGATTTCAGCTGCAATTCATTCTGTTGAGGCTATAATTATCGCCGTCATTAATTTGATTTGATTATTTTCATCATCTAATAGTTGTTGCTTAATTCTATCCAGCCAACGTTGTGCTTCTTGTTCAGATGTTTCTATAATGTTATTTACTGAACTAGGTGTTGCTGGAAGACCGAATAATAGAGGCTTAGGGGTATGTTCGTATCCTCCTAGATTAGCAGATAATACATGAATAGTAATGAGTTCAGCATTATCTCTCTTAGCCATTTCGATTGCATAGCCTGCTGCATCCATTGATGATTGTGAACCATCTATTCCGACTAATATCCTGAAGAATTTGTCTTTACTCTGTGACAACTTATGCCTTGTTCTTGATTAATCTTCTTATTAAGTACTATTTTTCTTATAGCGATGACCGTACATTAGCTGTTGTCAACCATTTTTCTAAGACCTTCCAAAAACTTCATGTTTTTTCAGGAAAATCCGGTATTCACGAAATAACGTTGAAATTTAAATCTTCCGTCAGATATCATAATCTGCAAACACCGCTTCGGATATTCTGAGTAACCCTTCAACATCGACAGCAACATTGCCATCTCCAGCATGTTTCAGAGGACCGATAAACATGTTGTCAATACCGATCTCACTTTTTTCGCTCATTTGTATAATGGATAGATGGGTGAATATTTCACAATGTAAATTCGCAAATGGTCTGGCTGGATCTTGTATGGTATCAAAGGGATTGTATGCACGTAATTCATCGATGGTTATTCAGGCAGTAAACTAGGAATGGTAAATTAACTTCTTATGAGTGACAAGTGAAGATATATAGATATATTCAGGCAACTAAATCAAATTTCTGGTATACTCGTCTTTATAAGAATTCTTTCGATAGCTAGTTTTTAGTATGGATAGTATCAGATATAGTGGGAATCAAGTCTTATCTATTGTTAAATATGATATACGATTTGAGGCTAACTTAAACAGATCGAAAGAAAAGTTTTCCATAAATCGTAGATCATGGTATCAGGAGCAGTAAGACATAAATTTTTGTTAACATTAACACCTCAATGCTTATAAACTAATTGGATTCTGAATATGTAATTAAAGGTGCAAAGCCTTGGGAGGCCAAGATATATTCCGATGACGAGGAGATCGCCGAAATAAAGAAAGGAGAAGGTCCCACCTTTAGACTCATTAGTAAAGATGGTTGTGAGTGGACTATTACCAACCAAGTACATGGAGAAATGCGTCCTTTCTCAATAACTGTTGGACAAGATCAAAACAAAGGCAAAACAGATTCTAACAAAGAGGTGCTAACTATTCGAGAACATCTGTTCAAATATAAAGACAAATTCTATATGTTCACGAACCATCCTGAAGGCAGACCATGGCATCAATATCTTAGCGGTCCACGGTATATATCGAGATTAGATAACTTCCCATATTCGGATCTTGCAGAAGTCGATCATCATCTAAAGCACAGATTAAAGAGGTTTCGAGGGGTACCGGTAGGGGAGGCGTCAGGTTTGGGCACACACGGTCACCATGTGAAGGTTGAAAAAGAGCTAGAGGATGTCGGGCTTATAATTGCCGCATCTTCGTATTTACTATATTCCACAGGATGATGGCAGATTATTTTCCGAAGGTCAAGGTATGGACAAGTTTTGTATCAATGAATGTCATGGATATTATCGTCATACCATATTTTTAAATTGTTCGTCCTAGTAATCAGATACCAAATATTTTGCAATGACCTAAGTTAAGACACATATTTCGCTGATGATAAAAGATATTAAACGAAATAGTGACTCTTGATTCCGATGGCTGTCGAACCCAATCGTGTTGGCCAATTCCCTTTTCCCAAATCGGATCCTCAGGAACGGAAGAAGAATTTCGCAGAAGTTCAACAATCATACACAGAAGAGGAGGTCATGAGAGAAGCTAACCGCTGCTTACAATGTGGTACTCCAGTATGCATAGATGCTTGCCCCGTTCTCTTGGATGTCAGAGGTATGAATGAGGCTGTCGCAAGAGGTGATTTCAAGAATGCATATGAGCGAATTAGAGAGACAAATCCACTTCTTGGTGTAACTGCCAGATGCTGTCCTCAGCTGCAAGGCCTTTGTGAAGATGCATGTGTAATGCGTTGGCTGGGCCAACCCATAGGAATCGGATTGATTCAAAGATACACCGCAGATTGGGAACGCAAGCAACACAAGCAATCGGACCCATCGATCTCAACCGAAACAGGAAAGAGTATAGCAGTGATTGGTGCTGGACCAGCAGGTCTAGCAGCAGCTGCACTTCTTAAGAGGTATGGCCACCAGGTCACTATATATGAAGGATTATCATCTTCCTAAGGATGTATTGCTTTATGAAATCGAGAGAATAAAAGGGATGGGTATTGAAATAAATACAGACGTTAACGTGGGCAAGGATATCACTATATCACAGCTAAGAGATGGAAAT
>JBAVTY010000476.1:0-3351 GCA_049696495.1 Candidatus Nitrosopolaris sp. | reverse complement strand
TGTCGTCTGACCTGACGTTCGACTTGTCATATGCTCTAATGCATCGAATACAACTATGCGTAGTACATCGAAATCAAGAATCACTTACCCACGTCTGACTAAAGCATCGCTATATAATCTACCCTCTACTACAAATAGAGGATACGGAACTAAGCCAAGTTCAGCTTGGCACAGTTAATCAAAAAAGTATTTATGCAGCAAAGCATAAAATTCAGCGGTTATCCATATATTCCGCCGTTGAACTCGTTCTCCGAGAGGCCCTCACTGTTGTTTGTCAGCGGCTACTGGCTACTGAGCCTGGCTTAGAGGTTTTGCCCAGGGAACCGAGTCGACTACTGATCAAATTAGATCAGGAGCTACTTCACCATGACCATTGACCTACAACATGACAAGAAAGAGGAAGAGGAAGAGCAAGTCCAGTTACCGGAGGAGGTAGAAAAGCGCTTCCAGGAGAATATTGACACCCAGTCCTATCCCGGTTCCAGACCTGCACCCGAAACTGAAACCGGAAACAGCGTCAATGGGTCTGTCGCGGCTACGTGTGAGGTAGAAGGCGAGGCCGCGGAGGTCTACGAGTCAGATAATGAGGTCAAGACTGATGCAGAGTATGATATAGATACACAGGAGTCCATAACGCTGTGTGAAAAACTGGTCGATGGGCCTAACTCGAAAGAAATTTCCTCGTCTTCGGTACCAATTGATACTATAAAAATTGGCAGCAGGTTCAGGAAGGATTTAGGCGATACTGCTTTGCTTGCAGAGAACATCAGGGAAATTGGCCTTTTGTATCCCATAGTAATCAATCAGGATCGTGAACTTATTTCTGGCTTGAGAAGGATCGAGGCCTTCAAGTTACTTGGCAAAAGTGAGATCCCAGCACATATTGTAAACCTAGATGATATCGTATAAGGTGAGATATCAGAAAATACTCAAAGAAAAGATTTTTCATGGGAAGAAATAATTCGGATTAAAAAGGCAGTAGAGCCAGAGATAAAGAAAGAGTCAGAGAAGAGAATGTTATTAGGTAAACCCTCAGCAAATTTTGCTGAGGGTAGTGGCAGCAGCAGTAACACTAAAACCACTTCCAAAAATTATAGTGAAAACCAAACTCGCGCGAAAGTAGCAAAGTATGTTAGCTTACATGGAAAGAAAATAAGCCACGCAACTTTAGCTACAGCAGAGAAAGTCTATGATGCTGCTCAGCAAGAACCAGCTATTTTTGGTCAAATATGGACGGATTTAAATTCAGAGAAAATTTCTCCCAATAAAGCATACAAAGATATGCAAAGAATACAAACACACCAGAATGAAATAGTTGAGCCACAACCTTCTACCACTAAAGGAACTGATTATGACGATAATGGCAAGGAGGTAATAGCAAAAAGTAGTCGAAGAGATGTCACCGAATGCGAGCATTGTCAAATAAAAGACTTCAGAATTAAAGAATTAGTGGATGCTGTAAGAAAGACAACCCACTTAACGCCTGCTAATCAAATTTCAGAAGTTAAGGACGATAATACAAGGCAGCTTCATAAAGGATTAGATCTGGAAATTCAAGAAACAGGTCTTGGTCCTACTGCAGTAAGAAAGTTAAAAGAAGCAAGTATTTTTACAGTAATGGATTTGGCAGTATCGCATGCAGACGAGTTAGCTGTAGACATTAATGCATCAAAGAAAAGTGCTGCAGCTCTTATCATGGCTGCACAGAAGCATATAAGAGATTCTCATATAATGGAAAAAGAATTCCTTACTGCGGATCTTGTTCTTGAAAAAAGAAAATCAATGCTTAGATGTTCTACAGGCTCTCGAGCCTTAGATGAACTATTATTGGGTGGAATAGAACTTCAGGCGGTGACTGAATTTTATGGAGAATTCGGTTCCGGAAAATCTGAGATATGTCATACCTTATGTGCTATGGCTAGACAACCCATCGAATCAGGCGGATTGGATAGTGGAGTAATATACATAGACACAGAAGGAACTTTTAGACCTGAAAGGCTGGAACAGATAGCTACAGCAAGAGGATTAGATCACAGTCATGTATTAAAGAGTGTTGCAATATGCAAGGTCTACAATAGCTCACATCTAGAGCTAGTAGTCAAAGACCTCGGTAAATATGTCAGCGATTTTAACGCCAAGCTTGTAATCATTGATGGAATAATCGTACATAGAGGAGAATTTGCCGGCAGAGGTACATTAGCCGATAGACAACAAAGACTCAATAGTATGTTGCATAGGATTATAAGGTTAGCAGAGATATTCAACATTGCAGTAATTATTACCAATCAAGTAGCCACTCCAGATACATTCTTTGGAGACCTCACAAAAGCAGCTGGCGGAAACATAGTGGCACACTCAACTTATAGAATATATCTTAGAAAGTCAGGAGAAAACAGGTTAGCAAAGATGATGGGCTCACCATATCATCCATATTCTGATACTAGATTTACCATAAGTCAAAAAGGGGCTGATGATATTGAGGAAGAAGGAACATCAAAGAAGAATGTTGTGGTTGAGCAAGAAGGTAGTAAAGCAACAGCAACAACACACGATTAAATAATTATAACTTACAATTCTCCTACTGGTCCGGTGCATATCCGCTGCCCCTCTACACCAAGGCCTATATCTATAGTTATAATCTGGATCTGATAAATCATCTTTCAGATGAAGGCCTATAGTTCTCTTTAGATGCGCGAAAATCACTCGGACACCGCAGCACACACACCTAGGGGGTGTCTTTTCCTGGAAAAAAGAAGATTTTGACCAAAAAAGATGGTATTACTGCGAAAAAGAGGGTAAGAGGGGTGTGTGTTGCTAAGTGGAGTGTCTTGTATAATGTCGGTATTTTTGAAAGCCGGGACACGAGATTTGGAAGATAGTATTACGACATTACCTATGACACTTGACTTAGTTTACATACATCTCCATAAAACTGAACTCCTCATCTGGACAATACCTTTCATACCTTTCATATCTTCACAAAGCTTGATACTGGAGTAAATCTACCAGCAAGCAACATTGTAGTTGTTCACAGGTCAGATGGATCGGGAACAACGTATGTTTGGACAAGCTATCTCTCTAGCCAAAGTCTATCATGGAATCAGACCATTGGGGCCTGACAGAAGTGTAACCCGTGTTGGTAAGCTATAATGTCACCTATGTATGTAAGCGCAACAAGTAGGTAATATTGGCCGTGGTAGCAGAAGATGCTGCTCGCACGGGATTGAAAGAGCTTGGTATGATTGATTGGACTATCAATTGTATGATGGAGTTGCATGCTATCGTTAGAGATGGACATGCGTCAAATTTATCTTCAGCTGTTGAATACTTAACTGGGACAAAACACATATC
>JBAVTY010000475.1:0-3122 GCA_049696495.1 Candidatus Nitrosopolaris sp. | reverse complement strand
TAGCGTTTTTAATGGAAGTGAAAGATGATCCAAAAACGACATTTGATGAATCATTAGAAAGCTAATCTAAAACTTCATAGAGTCTACAGCATTTTTTCTGTGGTAACGATGAAATCGCGTAGGTTATACTCTAAAATGCTAATTTGTAATTGCTATTCCTCCTCGTTCGAGTGCAGGTACATGAGGTCCATGCTAAAATATTCACGACGGCGTTGTAAATGACACACAAATGGAAATCCCAGATCCTCCGATCCGCTTTTTTTACGCATAAGTTTAAGTACTTAATGATAAAAACGTAATAACTTGACTAGCACAGTCAGAAATATCGTTAATAGTGCTCGCGACCTGTCTAAAGATGGCATATGGTTCCATGATCCTGAGGGACGGTATATCCTTTTTCGTGGAGTAAATTTCGGATCACGTAGCAAGCTACCGCCATATCTTCCCATTGCTCCTCTAGGTGGGGATACTATAGATCAATCACGTCTCAAGGAAGAAATTGAATCGGTCAAAACAGAATTAGATCTTCTAAAGAAACTCGGGTTTAATATTATTCGTTTATTGATATCGTGGAAGGCCATCGAACCCAAACCAAATCCAGATCTAAATGAGCTTATGACTGAAGGTCAGGAGTACCTTACTCTCATGAATCAAATAATTGATGAATTGTATAGACGAGATTTATATATCCTTTTAGATTTTCATCAAGACATAGCGCACGAAGTCTATGGTGGAGATGGCTTCCCAGATTGGGCGCTAGCAATAGATGAAGAACATAAGCGGCCAAAGTCATCAAATCTTAAGGATAGGAAATGGCAGACGGCTTACCTCATAAACAAGCTAGTGAGGCATACTCTCACTTCATTCTGGAAAAATGATCTTACCAACAGAGAGTTTGGCCTGAAAAATTTTCCGGTGAGAACTCATCTTGAGAAGAGCATAGGCCAGACAGTAAAGTTCTTTAAATCACTAAACGAAAGCCGTGGACATCCTGCTATTCTTGGTGTCGAACCATTCAACGAACCCCATCCTGCCGGTATCCCAGCTAAAGACTTCGAGACAACCTTTCTATATCAATATTATCAGAATGTTGACTCCGAGATAAGGAGATTTGATGATAAGATATTTTTATTTATGGAACCGCGTGTGGACTGGACCATGTCTATTCAAGGAGGCGAAAAATCTAAGCTAGGCCCATCCCCCTTTAATGTACGCCGTACTTTTAATCTAGATTTCTTACGTAACGTTATGATTGAAGGAAAGACAGATCCTAAACAAATAGTTAGTGATCTTCCTTCTGATCGTATGGCACTTGATAAGATAGGCGCCCGCGGGGTATTGTCATTTCATTATTATGATCCTATTGCCATAGCCCAATCATTTTTAAAAATCCCCGATAATATGTACAGATACACGCGTGAATGGCCTGATATTTTTGAACAATTAGTCAAAGCTGCTAGGGAGCGTGAACTTATACCATTTCTAACTGAATTTGGAGGAGTTCAAGATGCAGAGCTAATCAATGATTACGTCAATCTTCATTATATTCAAATAGAGTCATTTCTTCTCAATTCTATGTATTGGAACTACGACCTCTACAACACTACCGAAGGGAAGGACAACTGGAATCTAGAAAACTTTTCCTTACTTGGACCAGGTAGAAGACCAAGAAATACAGATGTAATAGCTCGTCCCTATCCTCTTCGCAGCTCTGCAAGACCCCTCTTACTATTTTTCGACTTAAAATCCACATATTCTACGCTACTTCTTGAAGGAGGTGTAGTAGATGCCCCCACAATTTTGTATATTCCCTATGATATCCATTATTCACCAGAATTTAGAGTATGGGCAACAAGTAAAGAAATAGAATGGGATAGACAAAACCAGCTCCTATGCTGGTATCCAGCCAAAGACCAAACACTAAATCAAATAATTGTCGCTAAAGAACGTAGTGACACGATAGATGTTGAAAGACTGCCTAAAAGAGCCAGAGATTCGGCACAAAAAGCAACATTCGTATATACATTTCCATAGACGCCCGCGATCAACCAGGTCGTGTTTAGCCATACTGATATTTGGTTCGAAGATCATATCAGTAATACTAATGAAAATTTGGAGGAGATGATATCGTCTACCTCCACTTGTTCGATAGACGGCGGCCTTTTGAAAGAGACTGTCTTCACATCTCGCTTTCCTGTCCTTGTACGCTCCGAACTCGTTAGTTGGTTATGTAAGAGAAGTACCCGTAATCTCTATGTCGTAGTTTATTTATAAAACTGAATCCTATACATTTGATTTATAAAACCAATTGCTTTGAACAGAGGCTAATACTTTTCCGTTTCCTGCATCCACTAATATCCAATGGAATCCATAGTTGCTATCCACAATCAATGCCTTATACACGAGGAATCCATAAACTACTCCAATTCTCACTGCTGCAGCGTGAGCATTAGTACCTACAGCTTTTTCTGCAATGGTTGAAGCATTAGCTAAACTGATTCGCACTAGTGATTCAATGGATTTGGCTATAGCCGGACCTACGCTAACAGAGCCTGTAATATATGGTCCATACGTCATCATATAGTTCTGATTACTATTACCTCCAATTATAGTGTCTGTCAAGTACGTCTGTGGACGCCCGAGAGCCGAAGCGGACACACCCACAGCAACTATTAATATAGCAATTGTTACAAACAGAGCTACATTTCTTTTTATAAACAACGTTGTTCTATCCATATGTACCTTTATAAGAGATTTAATATTAAAAATGACATGATACATTCGACGAATACACTAATAATTGAAAATATCCATCTTTCAACTACGATACTGTACCTTTATCTCAGTTCCTCGGTTCCGGTTTAAAGAACCTTTTTCATCTGATCCTCTTTCAGTTTACCATTAAATTAAACCAAGAAAAAAAAGATAACACTAGGCGTCTGACTAACCCAGTTGGCTATACCGTACTTTGACAACAACCTCCTACGAATTTTTATTGCCTTGTTAAATGGAAGTCTGTCCACGCAGTAAGTATGATATCAAATAAGATTACGTGGACAGACGACCATATCAATGGGTAACTGACATTTTTGGGTTTGCTTATCTCTACTATGATAAGGGCC
>JBAVTY010000474.1:0-3865 GCA_049696495.1 Candidatus Nitrosopolaris sp. | reverse complement strand
TGGTAAGCATTACAGGTTCACATCAAAAAACTTGTGTATTTGGAGGACTATGCATTGATGGAAGACAATTCTTTCGTCAATACAGTACCTTCGATCAAGACACGTTTCTGCAATACCTGAAGAAATTCCAAAGGAAGTTTAGAAAACTAATACTGTTTTTAGATAGAGCAGTCCAACATTATCGGGTTTATCTGGTTTCAGCATACATTGACCGTTGGATCGCAAACCAGTGGCTGAAGGCAAGTAAGTAGCTACATCTATATAGCATATGCCTTAGACTGACTGCTTCGGCTGGGTTGTCTGGCACTACTTTTTATCAACATATCTCTTCACCGTCAACTGACACCATAACAACATACTACAAGCGAACTCTTCGTAATTGTGCTGGTCATCTATTGGTTATAATTTTACGCTAAGCGAATGTTCCCATTTTTTCCTTGCTTTCCATAATACTATCCTCTCTCCGGCGCCTCCACCACCTTCACTTTCCAGTGGTGGAGAGGATTCAGATGAAGAGGGATTCTTGGATGGTGACGACTGTTCTGAAGTAGTTGCAGACTCTGATGGATTAGGATTTTCAGATTGTGGTGATGAATGTTCAGAAGGTAAATCTGATTGAGATACAGGCTTCAAGTTTAGGACATCTTCTTCGTCATTAGGTGTTATCTTCGTAAGGCAGTTGCTACAAACATTTGGAGTGAACTTCAACTGGAAGACACATGAGTGTCAGTGTCAGATCTGGGTATGTAAATGCCTTCAGGCATGTGTTTTTACTATTTGCAATATGATTTTGACTACCAGTATATATCAGGGATGAACATACTGCATGGCAGTGCATTCCTACTTCTCAAATAATCGATATTCTCTTCTCGGCTTGTTACTACGAGAAAATATTAACTAGTAGTCTATGCTTATTAGTGAGATACTATGTCAACTATTAAAGCAAAAATTTCAAAAATATTAGTTCCATTAGATGACTCTGAATCAGCGATGAAAGCCTTAGGGCCTGGTTTACCAAAACATTAAGCGATATCTGATTCTGATCTGCTTCACGCTGTAATTCATCTATCGTATAAGAATCTAACCTAAAAGTGATACTTTGACTTTTCTTTGGTTTATCTGAATGTGTTTCCTTTTCTCTGACTCCTCCACTTTCCGTAGGTGCATCAATCACGCTAGTACGTCTTCAACGAGAGGTGACATTTAAAAATTACTACTAACATTCCCTTGCGCCAGACATAAATATATTATTCTAACACAGAAGCTTTTTAAAAAGGTTCGAATGCAGTGCAATGCACAACATTCCAATATATAATATACCATTACATCCATAAGATATCGAGAAAATCGTTTGAATAGTCTAGAAGCCATCTCGGTATTTAGTATCATGACTCGAGATGTAAAAACCGAAAAAGAGGATCAAAATGTTTTAACAGCCTGTAGAATAATGTATGAAAACAATATTGGATGTATCATTATTGTAAAAAGTGACAATAATAATACCAAACCAGTTGGGATAATCACAGAAAGAGACATAGTACGAACATTAGGATCGTTAAAGCCATCCTCGTTACGGACATCGCTCCGCGACACAATGAGTAAACCATTGGTTAATGTTTCAATTAACAGCTCAGTAAAAGATGCAATTCAAACCATGCAACAAAAGAACATTCGCCGACTTATATTATCTGATGGTGACGAAATGGTTGGTATAATCACAGATAAAGACATATTCAGAACAATAATGAATAATCAGGATCTTATTCCTATTCTGCTAGATGATAAACTATTGGTAGAACATAAAACGGCTTACGACCAATCTAGTCAATATTGGTTTTCGGATATTTTGCGGAGGTCGTAAACAATGATAATTGATAGTATTAGTAAGAAAACAATTAATGCTAGGATCGGAGTAATAACAACAGCCATTTCTGTATTTTTATGAACCACCTATCAGACATTCGAATAAAAGATGCAGCTCCGCATATATTTAGACGACCATTTTTGTTTGTTGAATCAAATACACAAATGCTTCAAATAGCGACATTTTTCGCAATAGGGCCTCAGATATATGTAGATGGAATAATAGTAATCGATGAAGTACAAAAGAGGCCGGTAGGTAGAATTAGTAGTAAACATATTATTTCTAGCATACTAGATTCTGGTTATCCAGACTGTCTCCAAAAAAAAGCATCACAGATAATGGATAGCTCTGTAATACCTCTAGAAATGGAGTCTCCCATGAAAGAAGCATTGGAAGTATTTGAGAGAACAAGGTTTGCTTTTATTCCAATATTAACAAAAAAGGAAGATAAGATGGATGACCTAGACGATTCATTTAAAGTTGTGACAGCATCACTTGCAATAAGAGATATTCTACCGCTAATTGCAAAAGCTAATTTCAACATATCAATAAGAGAATTATCTTCTCGATTAATATCCCTAGATGGTAAGACCAGCATTAGAATTGCATTAGACTATATGCTGAATAATGGTATTAGAAATATCGGAATAAGACAAGAAGGTTCTGCTCATGATGATGTTGCGAGCGAAAATAGGGGAATAAAATCTAATTTGCCTGGTATTATAAATGATAGAAAGATACTCGAATTCCTACTAAGTCATGATGGAAGAACAGTTTTGCGCAAGAATGGGATCGCAGGATTAGCAGACATCAACATCGTTGATAACCTGGATATCATTTCTGCAACTACTGTTAAATCTAACACTACTGTAAGTAGGGCTGCAGAACTATTGATGGATATAGACAATCCATGTTTGATCTTGGAAGACAATGAAAAGGGAGAGCATAATTACATAATTACTCCGTGGGACATTGTAATGAAAACATTATTGGGAGGTAAGTCGAATAATTGATATCGCTAAAGGAGAATCTGTTGTCAAACTAATTAATAACAATAGATATATCATACAATAATAAGTGATGATATCATATGGAAAAAATCGGTCTTGCGCTTGAATTTGCGGCTGCCGAGATTTGTCGATCGAAAAAAAGGAATATTGGTTGTTGGTGCTAGTCGATAATCAGGAGCGAAGTATGGAAGTTTGAAGTTTTGAACAGAATCCGCCTCTCTTATTTTATTTTTGAATGTCGTACTCAATCGCCCTCCGATTAGAAGCAGTCCAAGGTTTTCACCGACCGATCATTTTGCTTATGTCATCTCAATTCAACTTATCCTTGAGATACCTGACTTGATTCTCAGGCATTCTAAAGCTCGATTTTGTTCGCATAATACTAATTGCGACAAAAGTAATAAATAAACTTATGGTACTTTATCTCTTGAATGTTTTATGAACATCATGATAATGGTTGACGAAATATCTCCTTCTATTATGTTCATCATACATGGGAACCATCTGTCCACAACCACATAAACATGGATTTTCTACTTCAAATAACATATCTGTTCTAGGTTTCATATTCCCTCTTTACTCATTTGTCCTTTTTCTGTTTTTCTAGTTTAGATTTTTCAATACAGAATTAGCAAGCATCATAAATGACTTCAAGAAGTGTGTTGTCAGGACTTTCTGTTCGGCTTTGTACCTCTTTCTATCTTTTCAAGGCTTTCGGCCCAGTTAACAAAGCAATCCCACATCACTCCCCACTGGGAGGTCCTTTAGCATACGTGGATATAAGATCGAAATCGTCCGATGACGTACAATCCTATCATTGTCAGTCATAGGATTGAAATTATGTAGGGAAGAGATTCCTAACATCTTGGAATCTTTTTCTCAGCGTCACAATACTTGTATTTCCTGCCGTGGCAATTTGAAGTTGACTAACCTTTTCTCCTTCCTTTAGACAGGCGGCGTATAACGTAGCGACAGCAAGTGCGTTAGGGTC
>JBAVTY010000473.1:0-2137 GCA_049696495.1 Candidatus Nitrosopolaris sp. | reverse complement strand
CCATCGGTTAATGTGTTTGTGAAAAACTTGTATTGAAAGACATGCAAATCGTCTCCCTGTACGACTCCAGTAAAAGAGTCTATTCCTTCGTCGCCTCCTGAGCCTTCTACACAAACCGCGTTTGGATTTTCAGCCAGCACGATTTCATCGCACAATGCCTGAAATAAAGTGTCATTAAGGTTTCTGAAATCTATGAATGTCATATTACATGCCAAATAATCTCGATTTAATTAATTTTATTCAATCAGACCACTACTAATATTACTAATGGACTAATCTTATACGACGATTCATTTGTCGCAAACGCATGTTGTATTCCTAGGACCAAGACTAAGACCAGAGGGAGCGTAGCATTAAAGAGGCTGGAAGTGATTGAATGTCTTTGCCTGCTAGTCCTTTATATTTTCCTAGTACTAGGCCTTCATGACTTGTATCTGCCAGTATAGCTTCTGATACTTCATCAAGGCTGAGGGTTCTATAGGCATGTATCATTGGTTGCGAAAAACATTGTAAAGATCGATATGTGTTTGACATTTAATATAGGGTCTGCCAGCACTGTTAAATTCGATTATAGAATCTACGTCGTAAAGAAATTTTCTGTTTGTCCGACGATCACATACAGTTATTTTAAAAGGTGAGCTTCAAATAATAGCTTATGGAGCTCAGAGAAAATGAGTAAAGGTGTTTTTGAAGCAAAATGTACCGCGTGTAGCAAATCATTTTTAGTCCCTCCAATAGGCGAAGAATATGTCGAAATATTGGAACAACATTGTGATAGGGGGGATAGTATTCCTATAGAAAGAAGATGTCCTTGGTGTGATAAAATAAACACGATTATCTATCATCGAAGTCATGATTTACCATTTGAGAGAGACCCGTCAACAGATATCGATTTCGCTGGTCAGCCGTAATATCACTGGTTCTGTAGCTTTTATGTGTGGGATATTTTCTAAGATGTTCATCTTCCCAGTACACTCTTTCTGATCCAAGGTCCTCGCTGCATACATTGCATATCATATGCTTGTTTTTCTTCTATCGACATACACATACTTTTACTTACTTGCCTATAGCTAGCTATAGCTATCCCAATTAGCATAAGTTTTCTAACTAATACTTGCAAGGTGATATCTTTTCATCTCCAAATCCAAGGTTGCATGTGAAATATCTATTACATTCTCTACAATTGAATTTCTGTATATCTCCGTATTTGTTATGTCTAGACCATTTCTAACAATCCACGAAGATTTACAATATATGCAGCATTGTGTATCAATGACTTCAATGCGCGCGACTTCAAGCTGCTTTCTTAACGCAAATGATATTTCAACAGCGAACATGTGTTTACATTTGACGTCACGAAATTTGTGATCGGGACATGAACAAACCCAGCCACAAATCGTCACCATTACAATTTTATAAGATATTCCGTTTCATGAATTCTTTTATCGCATCTGCAAATCCTGGTTGTTCATAACTACCCGACTTCGAGATTTTCGTCAACATCTCGCAAATGACAGTCTCGCAGATGACTCTAACTGAAATGACGGAATCACCTCAGCAGCAACAACATTGGCTAGCAGAGCAAGTCCTTAATTGGTCTGGAGTGCCTGTAGCACATGTGAGGTCGACGGTCTCCCTGGAAACACCTTTCTTCTCCACCATGGCGACCTCATCAATCGCGAAGGATGGGACAATTAGATTGCCGTTTGGCTCGGCGCGAACCTCCCCAATATCCGCTAGCGATGTGGCAAGAGTCATTTCAACAATTTTGGAAGATCCCACCGGTCACCGGGGGAAGGTCTATGAACTGACTGGTCCTAGATCAGAAGACATGAATGAGATGGCAAAAGAATACGCGACCGCACTAAATCGCCCAGTGAAATATGTGGACACGCCGTACGACAAGTGGCTGAAGGAAGAACTCATGCCTGTCGGATTCCCTAAATACGTTTTTGACCACTTTTCCACTATGGCTAAGCTCCATGCGGAAAACCGCTACGATCGGTTGACGTCGGATGTGCAGAAGTTGAGCGGAAAACCAAGTATGAGCGTTCGAGAGTATGTAACTGCGCATCCGGAGGTATTTTCCACCGCTGCAGTCACGCGTTAGACAACAGGTGAACATTATGGATGTGCG
>JBAVTY010000472.1:0-1546 GCA_049696495.1 Candidatus Nitrosopolaris sp. | reverse complement strand
TGTCAATCAACTATTACATAGTACTAATCTCATAATGCGTTCATATTTATGAAATTATTGCAACCTGTCATACCTGTCAATGAACCAATTATCATTTTCTCCATTCCGAATGATAGGTGTAAATATTACTGGTTTGCAGCTGGTAACATCAAGCCGTTACGTACACATCCAACAGCTTTATACGTATACCCCCTCGTCTGTTAGGGTATTATTTGTAACAAGTGAAGAAGATGACGTCCTTCGATACATATAAAACCCAATGAATGAAGCTGAAGCAGAAGCTGTTGCTAGACTCAAAGGGAATTATACAGGGGATATATCTGCAATTGCATGTTGACAAAAACTGAGATACTTAACTTACCATTACTACCACCACTACCAAGAGCATAAGGCATTTGACCATTCCAACTATTGATACCGAGCCACTGAAGATACTTGGGGCTTCGTGAGGAAAATGTTTATACATTAAAAAGATTGTCTGAAAATGATTTTATCTGTCAACAGAAAAGCACGAATGGAAAACACTAGGATATTTCATTTCTGTAATCATTTCTACAATCATTGTTGCCAATTCCATAATAATTTTCTCAGATTCACACAATAAAGCTCTTTCTACCTTTTTGATTCTGAATATAACAGCAGCTATTGCTTCAAGTTTAGGTATAATCGTAGTCTGTCTTCATGGGGTGCACGGAGCCCACGGAAGATCATATTTGTTTCTAACACTAGGTATTATTTCTTGGTTCGCTGCAGACCTGACTCTTGCTTATTACTATTTTGCATTAGGGATAGAGGAACAAATACGTGTATCTGCTACAGATGTTTTATGGTTTATCGGATATCTATTCCTTGCGGCGCATTTGTTTACTGTGCTTCGATTCATACGTAGTAGGATTAAATTAATGACTATCATCATAACATCGATACTTTCACTTTTGTTCATTGCTTACATTGCACCTAACATATTCCCTTCATCACATTCTCTTGTCGAAGGTGATTTTACAGCTTTTGTTGTTACTATCACCTATCCAATTTTAGATTTAATGTTATTTGTTCCCTCTATGATAATACTAATTAGCTTACGAAAGGATAATGTACAATATATTCCATGGGTTATGTTATCCCTCTCTCTATTAGTCAATGCTGTAGCGGATGAGGGATACCTGAATGACTTTGTAAATGGCCGTCTGCACAATCTATTGTTTTGGAATATATTTTATGTGGCCGATTTCATAATTATGGCAGGTGCTCTATTGTGGTATTATAGATTTTATATCTCATCCGAACGAAGGAAGATGAAAATTATTGGTTAACGTGCATTCCTTCTTCATATTCTATCAAGCTATTTTCAACTAAAAGTGCCAAGGCGCTTCCTTTTCTACTCTTCGGTCTTTCATAGAATGTTTTAAGACGTTGGTCATATCTTACTGCTGTCATTGCAGATTGAACTAATATCCATCTTAGTCAACAATAGCATATCCATGTATAGCCGCATAAAGGTCTGATATATCACACTAGTATGCTACACGGTTGCCAATAAGACGCA
>JBAVTY010000471.1:0-4695 GCA_049696495.1 Candidatus Nitrosopolaris sp. | reverse complement strand
TGCCAGGTATACCATTGTCCATTCGTCTTTCTTTTCTCATTTATCCATCTATCACCTATACTGGGATAGGGTACTTTGGTTATAATCTGAAATCTTGATAAATCATCTTTCAAATCAAGGCCTGTGTATAACGAGGGTGAGATAAGAACCGTTGGTTTTGTACTGTTAACATGTTCTGCTATAACCTCGTCCCTTTGTATCTCCGGGTCTGTTACTAAAAGTCTGCGTTTATTTGCTTGTGAGATATTTTCCTTGATAAAATTTAGTTGTTCGTAAGACGTAGTATGAATTAATCCTTTATGATTTTTGTGTAATGTCATTAGATTATCTATGGCCATAGCAATTTTTGTCTTTATTTCTTGTAGCTGGAGACTATTGAAATTTAGACGCGCTATATTCAAAGGATAGATGGGCCTATTCTGTAATGGAAAATCTGACTCAACACGTATGAATTTCACTTCGTCATGTGCAAGACCTAGACTTCTACAAAATGCCTTGCTGTCCAGAATTGTAGCACTCATCATTAAGGTTTTGTCACATTTTTCAAACACACCTTTGCAATAAGGAGATACATCAAGTGGTTTTAATTGAACCCCTGTAACTTCATTATTTTCCTTTTTTATTTCAGATACTATCCAGTTTTTGGGATTTGAAAGAATATTATTTATTGCCCTTGTCAGCCTTTCTCTGTCTCTTATTATTTCAACTGCAAGTTCTTTCCAAGTTCTCTACCGGGTTCTTTACGAAAAGAGAAGAATCCTTCGATTTCTTTGTCACTTTTAAACAGATCCGAAGCTCTGACTACGTTTCTCTCATCGACAGAAGTCTTCTTATCCGTCTGGTCTATTCCAAATTCTGACAACATTTCTAAGTTGAAGCCATTTCCTGTGAAATCAAGCATCCTTGTTTTAAGGTCAATAAGAAATTCAATCCACTTTTCTACATCATATCCATAATCAACCATCTTTAAATTAGGAAAATATCGTTTCCATCTTCTTTTTGAGATAGATATTCCTGTAAATCCTACGATCTCTGTTTCTAACAGGTGCGCTTCATCTAATATCAATAGCTCTCTTGAAGGAAGGAAATCTTCTGTCAGAAATGCCAAAAAATTAGAATAATTGAATATAGAATGACTTGAAGTCAATGCACTGTTTAGCTGGTGGTAGTATTCGCATGGCATCCATGTTCTTAGGTGGTATCTTAAATTTTTAAGATGGGACCATTCTGAATATTCTTTTTGATAATGATTCTTGGCATTACTATTGATGAATACTTCTTCCTCTCTCGTTCCCTTGTTGTTTACTTTATAATCTTTTAGAAACGTTTTATATTTACAATTTCCCTTTCTGAAGTTTTCGTTACTCATACACGGGCCATAGTCTGCTGTTGTATGGTGGCACTCATTTGGGTTATTTGAAACACATGATCCACATCTGTAAGTGCCGCTCCTGATAAAATCGTCTTTTACTGTACAAGGGAAATTGTTCTTTCCTTTTGCTACTCTAACAAACGGAAAATCCCTTGCGTACTGGGTTTGCAAATCCTTGGTTGACGTACATATGTAACTTGTGCCTAAAGTCAGTGCAACAGCTATTGCAACTGGGCTCTTACCAAAACCGGTAGGTGCTTCCAGTATTATGTGCCTATAATCTGAAGCAAACGCAGTAACTATTTCCTTTAGAACAAAAGATTGTTTATCCCGTAGAGTCTGGAAGGGAAAGTTTTTGATAAAGTTGTCCACTGTAGTTTGTTTGTTATCGCTCAATCGTAATAGCCCTGTTTGTATCTCATTATAAAGAAGCTATATATCTTTCGTATATCATGTAGCCTCTTTAGACTCATTTCTGAGATCATCATGATTAGGCAATCTGATTATACTATTCAATAGTGTAGAAGTGTAACAGAATCTCGTAACATGATTCTTACTCCATCAGGATGGATTTCTCCTATCGGCCTGGATGGTGTGTTCTAAAATTCCTGGACATCTTATATTATTGTATCTTTATTTTCACATTTGCAACCGTTAGGCACCTTTAAACATACTGGACATATTATGGCGCTACATCCAACACATTATTATTGAATTTATTACAGCCCTCAGTATTTACATTCATCCATGGTGAACAATCTATCTTCAGGTTTTACTATGTTCTTATTGATTCGTCCACCATCATTGCTAAGGGTAATAAGGAAGGTAACTGGCTACTAATGTGCAGCAGATACTATCGCTCCGAATTATGTTCGGCGATCCTGTTTTAAAAAGAGGTATAGTTAGCAATTATAATCAATAGCATTCGGATCCCTAATAAGAAGTCCGCCATTATCAACTTCATTCGAGTTTTTGAAATAGCTGTTACCTGTTATGGCTTTGCCAGCGTCTCAAAGCCAATAAGACAAAGTCTAGTTATGATATCTAGTAACAGTTTGTACTCCCTTTCCTCATCAAGACTCATACCTGTGTGTATTAGAAATCCTCTTCCAAATTTAACCGCAACGACAGGATAAATATTGTTATTATTCTTAGGTAAATTAAGTTTATAATCACTTTGCTGCAACGATTTGAGTTAAAGTGAAAAATAGATCCAAGGGGCTAGTATAGCTACCCCAACTTTTCCACACTTGAGTGCTCGCACTATCCGTCTGGATGTTCTGTTTTCGGGAGATTAATGGAATTCTGTTCCTCTGCAATATTACAGAATTGTTCATAAGTATATGGGCCAGTTCTACGATAAAGAATCTCGATTGCAGACGTTTTGAAAAAAACCGCCTGCTAACTCTAAGTTGTTGTCATCATTCCCGGTGTTGTTATATACTTGTCTGTGCAGGCGGCGTACTTATCACCAGTAGCTTCCCCAACGTAGTAGGCCTAGCTGAGATCTTTCCTCGCTCGCGTTTTACGATCTCCAATAATCCCAAATCTGCTAAACCCTTGGACTCTCTGGCTCCCTGAATATGATAACTTAATAGAGGTTTACCATATCCAAATAATGTCTCTAACTGTTCAAGAGGGCGCTAAAAATGGGTTTTCGACTTAGGTATAATCTTCAACTAGAAGGTGAAGGCTTCAAGATCATCGGCATAAGATTTCTAATCGGCGGAATAGTTTCAATTACTCTTGCTTTCATAGCAAAATATTTTATGCTTATTAAATATCTTTTAAAGCAGATTAGTTACAAAGGAAAATCAGGAGACAGGTTTTCTGATTGGCATAAGCCCTGATGACTGTTAATGCACTAACGAACGATTTAGTAGTCTCTAAGGAGAAGAGATAGGAGGATCTAATATTGTTTTCTTCTTATGACTACTATGTGAGGTTTCGGAGGTTTCAGAAGTGTTAACCCTAATTGACATGTTTGGCATGATTCCTCACTAATAGGACTAAGATCTGTTGCCGTGATCCTATCAGTAGCGGCGTCATTACGGGGCTGTCAACATTTATAAAAATCAAACTTTTATGATGTATCCTCCAAGAACGTTACTTTTTTGCAAGCAAAAGCAAAAAGTGATTGTTAATTTTAGGACCAAGATTTTGAACCGTAATTGTTTCAGTATGATATAACAAAATTCCTAGCCGATAATTCTAATTAATCTATATGGAATAAAGATACAGAAATTGCATCAAGTAGCTCCATCATTGAATGGCCTGTTAATGTTGTGTATTTATAAGAAACTATGCTGCCTTTTTTTAATTTGAGAATTCGAGAATCACTCCGGTTACCCGATTATAATCAAATGAGTAAACGTCGTTTGCAGAAAGTGGCATCCGTTCTATTGTATTTTCTTTACAGGAAGGACATTCCATAAAACCAAAACTTCTCAAGTTTAGATATGATGCACACCAAAAGCATGAGTTACATAATAAGAAATCTATTTTTGTAGATATTCTAGCAATAGGAGATGTTGTTTTTTTATTAATAGCTATTGCTGTATTGGCATGTAGAATAGTAACTTCTGACAAAGGGCAAGTTAATCGAGCAAAAGACATTAAACACTGATTACTTTTGTACTATAAGTGAGTTATCTTATCTTGTCTTATGAATCAAACCAGTAGAAGATTCAGTAGTAACAATAATAGAACGGAATAGCAATATCGGCTCAATAGCTTGTTATGTCCACCATCTTCTATATACAGATATAATCTTGATAAGATAGACACCTTCTTGGCTTTAGCAAGATCCTGATTTTGCTGAATAGCACCCTTGATTGACCCGTTTATCGAAATAGTGACCAATGGTTTGCTCATTATTTCCCTCAAAGGTGAATGTAATGAAGCTGCGTCTAATGTTCCAAAAATGCGTACAATATCTCTTTCTGTAATAATTCCTACTGGTTTCTCAGGTTTACTTACTACTTTTGTCAACTATGACCACCTACCTAAAAAGGCGCCATACATGAATCCTAACGAAAGAAGAGTTAACCAACAGATAAAGTCAGACGTATGCGCAAATAGGTTCTATCAATACATTGAAGAACTAAAAGACCAGGTATCCGAGTACCTTGACAAACATTTTGGAAGATGGTGCTAAAATGACATCTGTTAGGCTCTTCCCTCCCCCCACTTGACTTATAAGCGAATTTATATGAACTCAATTCTAGAAATAATAGTATGAAATTTGATATTTTCAGTAGAAAGAAATTCAAGTGCACCATATGTGATGAGAAATTTAAAACTCAATTAGAACTAACAGAACA
>JBAVTY010000470.1:0-7512 GCA_049696495.1 Candidatus Nitrosopolaris sp. | reverse complement strand
ATATTAAAGATTAGGATATGTTCGCTCTTGCCAACAATCTAAGCAGTAATCACCTTCGTCCTGAAAGATTTGAGCAGGTTTGTCATCACAAGTGTAACACGAAGAAATATTGTCATCTCTATCGTTATTAAGAATGCAATCGCTAGTTAAAATCATTATATTAGATGTCAGTTACTAGATCATAAGCCTTGTGAATATGACTACATTGACATAATGTAACGCCTTGTTGACAATATCCCTATATCGTGGGTCAACTATATGATATATTATACCATATATAGCGGCACATAATCATTGTAGTTATATGTTTATACTTCAGCAACTACTAATGTCGTTCACGAATCAGCAAAGAAGTCTGCTCTCTTTCATTCGAAAAGTTAGTAATTATAGTGTGCTGATATTTTCAACATATTATTGCTATTTACGTAATGTTTCAGCCATAAAAAACCACTACTAGTATGGTTACGTGGCATGGCACTCATACCTCACACATGTAACGGCGATTAAGTTAACAGTATGTGAAGCGCCCTTCTAAATCCAAGTCAGACGGTAAGGCAAGTTTTTTATCAACATAGAATTATCTGAATGTTATTGATTTTAGACAAGAGGAGCATAGAAATTTACCATGATATATGTGGTGAATGATTTTATAATGGGTCTGAAAATTCTAGTGTTATTCCTCTTTTAGGATGATAATCGAATTTGTATAATTCCTTGTCGGATATAGGCATTGATTCAACTTGAACGCCATTGCAAGAGGGACATTCAGTAATCATGGATTTACGTATGCCAATATCAGATGCACGCGAATCCCACTGCTAGTACCATTATCATGGAATTCCTCACTGGCTCTATAAGCAATTTAGAGATGGCAAGGGTTCCCTGTGAATAGTACACTAAAATGACTGCAAAAAGCGATAACGCTAGTCCTGCTGAAACGATCAATGTATATCTCCAAGCTGATTCTATGCTCGTGCGTCTTCTCTCCATTGCTACAAGTAATGCGCTTGCAACTGTAGTTCCTTCGATTGCCAGCCAAATAATGCCGAGATCATTCACAGTTAAGGCTAATAGCATTGTAAAAGCGAATAAATCAAGTAGACAATAATACCACCTGAATCGAATAAAAGGCTCCTTAATTCTGTTGATGTAAAAGACAGAGTATGCAACTGACGTGAGGAAAATACAAGAGGTTGTCACAGTAAATATACGAGTTAGGTTATCAGACATGACATAGGGACAAGTAGCAATATAAAAGAGATAACCACAGTTAAGGAGGCAGCCACAACTTCAATACCTCTTCTAGGAACAAGAGATATAGCAGCACCAGCACATGGCGCTGACCACAATATTGCAAACAGGAAAGATGGATTCAACATTTTCTTCTTGTTGCTCACCCACTTAACTGATCAATATCAGCAGGTTCCAATGTTTGAAGTATATCCCGTTGCGCTGAAAGGATGACAGCTAGGAGTACTATTCCCAGGATATCGAGTACAACTGCAAATTCGATCAAAAATGGAATCCCCGGTGCGATGAGGGCACCTATGTAGAGGATTGCGTTTTCCTCCTGTACATAACCACTCATCTGTCCCAGAGTATTTCGTCTTGTTATTATCAAAAAGAAGCCTAGCAATAAGAGAATGAAGGGCACAGAGAGCTGCGTATTCGTCAGGAAAGGAAACACGACTGATCTGAACAATGCATACCCAATTATGGCAATCATGATGCCAGTTATAACAAGCACAGGCGTCTTTTTACCAACACCTGTTTCCCGTAATTTGTGTTTAAAACGCCGCACTTGATAGAGCATTATTCGGGGAAAAACTACTCCTCGCATCACTGCAGTTATCAAGGCCAGATGGAGTAGATTTACATCTTCTGTATGCAGGAATAATATTACAAGTAGGGCAGAAATAAGAAACGATTGGATGGCAATAGCCCTAATTGTCGGATCTATGTATGCTTGGCCAAGCATGTAAAGTGCTGATAATATCACCGAAATCCCAAGTAATCCTACTATCTCGTCATAGAAAGGAACTACAATCGCTATCTGCTAAGCACCTCTTCCTACGAGAAACAGCGAGATAATCGACAGCAAACCCAGGCTAAAAGAGATAGAAAGGAAGTCTAGAATTTTAAATAGACGCAATTTTGCAAATGTTTCCTCGGTTATCACAATTACAACTATCAGTACTAGTAATTTAACAAAAAGAGTTCCAACCGAATACAGTGCACCTATCACATCGGCGTGGTTTGACATCCCCCAAGGAATAACAAACACATTGAGAAATATTGACATCAAAAGGAAGTTTTTCATATATCCGCCCCATTTGGACAGAGCAAGCAACTTTCCAGAATATTCCATGACTTTGGCATCATCCAGCATCCCTAATTCCATAACACCGGAGCTTTCTACAGGCAGGCGACCTGTTTCAACAAGCAAAAGCATAAAGAAGGCGGCTACTACAAGGACATGAGTTGCTGAAAGATACCAAGACCCTGATTCTGCCAGAATATTATTCGTTATATAGGGATTATTTGTCCCACTGATGATTGCCACGGCAAAGAAAATCATGATTAAAGTGGGTTCCGCCAACGCTGTAAATGATGCACTTCTACTTGCCCCCATGATAGTATAGTTAGTTCGCGCATCTAGAGCGGCAATAATGCTAATCATTCCCGCAAACCCAAACATCAGTGCTCCGCCAAGTAAATCTAGCAAGATACCGTACGGTAATGGATACGAAGTAACAATTGGCACAACCAGGCTTATTACAAGATATGCTGTGAATATAACGAAAGGAGCAGCTAAAAAGATTAGAGAAGATCGTTGGGGTACCACTACCTCCTTCTTCAGAAGTTTTGACAAATCGTAGTATGGTTGAAGTATTGATGGTCCGTGCTTAGACTCGATCATGGCTTTTAAGCGATTAATTATGCCAGATATCAACGGAGATAGTAGGACAACGGTCCCAACCTGGATTATATTTACTAATTGGACAATGAGCTGCTCATAACCCACTATAAATCTCAGCTCCAAGGTTGCGACGTATCTTTGGGATAGTAAACTAGGACCATCGCGAAGACGCCAATTCTTGCACTCCTTGTTAGTTATAAAAATGTAACTATTAATACATTTATTCACTAATAGAATAAACGATTAAACTTCGTTCGCACCGGAGGTTATAAATGTAATGCAAGTTACATTTATATTTCATGCGGGAACTAAATGAATCAGCCAGTAAAGCGTTGTAAGTAAAAAATGACAGAGGAATGCGACAGCTATGGAAGAGAAGTTACGAAATATGTTCTGTTGGATGTAACGGAAGTTGAGGATGTAGGGAATTGTTGTCCTGAAATAAGAAGCTACTACACAGCTATATTATGTCATTATTGCAAAGGTTTATTCACGGAGTGCAAGATTAAAAAAAGAATAGCCGCTAATTAGCAATAGCGATGCATTCATTCGGCAAAGCTCCACTTTTGATAATATTGTGCCATGGGCTTGACCTCTACCCTGGTTTTAATCCTATATCATAAGTTTCGGCAACATCTTAGACTAGGCTACGCGGTTTGGGTTAGGAGTGCAGCTCATAGTCATCATTCAACGACGACTAACTCAAAATTTGATGGTCATGTTTCATGTTATTGTCTCCGGATCTTTGATAATATTCTTTGATAATATTGCACTCACATTGAAATTACAGCGGGCTCCGGATGCAGGACTAAAATAATGGTACAAAAATCATTTTTCTGGTACCAAATCAGGATACTACATCAACTTCTAACTGATTCAGATATCGGGTGACTACGATTGCTTTTTTTTGGATGAGAAAGCTCAGTGAAGTTGTGGAGCAAATCCTGACATTCCACAAGTAACTTTTCAACCCTGACTGCAGCAGCAGGTCTCGCAACCCAATCAACTGATTTGACTCTGACAAGCCACCTCCTTAAACCGTCCAAAGCCTCTTCCATCTCTTCCACTTCCTCTTGTGTTGTTTTTTTGTTCTTGATATTAAGATTGATTTCGTCTATATATTCGTGGCATTCCTCAAGAATTTCATCATATTGTTTATCACGTTCGACTCGAAATATATGTAAGATACGGTTTTGATCATTTTCAGTAATTGATATCCCATGAATCTTCATAAGTCTGCCATCCTTTTTTATTATGTTTTCCATTCTCTCTAAATTTTTCCTGTTCTCCTTCTCGTCCGGTATAATACAGATAGACATTTGTGGGTAGATTGCTCCCATTCGCTTAAAATCCCTCCATAGTCGCACTTTGAATTTAGAAGGTTCTGTTGGTACATCATACAATACAACCAACCAGGATGCAGGTTTTTTGATAGTCACGGTTATGGTGTTGATATGTATATTCTTATTATAATGGTATCGATAACCTGGCAACAGATCTTTAACAAGACAACGAAACGGCAACAATGAATTGAAAGACTTGATAGTCGGAAGTCTGCTTAGGATGTGCCTGTCTGGCATGGCGAATGTCGACTTCCCTACACTCGTTAATGGGCGCTTAGCAAGTTCCAATACGTTATTTATTTCGTGTTCTTTCATTCCTAGGTCTTTTGTGTAATCTTAAAAAAGCTATGACCCTTTTCACATGATCAAAAGTTACACCATATGAGCGGATCGTTCATTAGTATTGTGTCTATCATTATAATCCAGAGTTACAAAGTCTGTCTTTCCAATGACAAGGGATGTGGACTGATAAGAAAAAACTGGAAAGCAAAATTGTAAAACTTTGACCCTTCATACTTTCACAAGGCACTAAACTCTGAATTTAGGTAACTGTTGACAGTAGACTAGCGGCATCAATAATACTGTTTTTTACTAGCCATCATTGGTTCGTAGTTACTGTCTATCTCCTAGCTTGGATAGCTTGAGTAAACCAGTCCGGTAAGATGTTCTCATTCTTCTTGACAAAGTATCCAAATGCTGAGTCTAAAACATATGTTTTTGCCCAATCTTCTTTTGATCTTATAGATCTACCATATCCTTGTATCAATTTCAATGCAGTTTGCCAATTATACCATTGTCCGCTAATCTTCCTTTTTTCATTTATCCATCTATCTCCTATATTGGGATAAGGTACTTTGGTTATAATCTGAAACCTTGATAAATCATCTTTTAAATCAAGACCTGTATGTAACGAGGGTGAAATAAGGACCGTTGGTTTTGTACTATTAACATGTTCTGCTATAACTTCGTCTCTTTGTATCTCTGGATCTGTCCCCAAAAGTCTGCGTTTATTTGTTTGTGAAATATTTTCCTTGATAAAATTTAGTTGTTCATATGAGGTAGTATGAATTACTCCTTTGTGATTTCTATACAAAGTCATTAAGTTATCGATAGCTATGGCAATGTTTGCCTTTACCTCTTGTAGCCGAAGATTATTATAATTTAGATAAGCTATATTCAAAGGATAGATGGGTCTATTCTTTAATGGAAAATCTGACTCAATACGTATGAATTTCACTTCGTCGTGTGCAAGACCCAGACTACCGCAAAATGCTTTGCTGTCCAGAATTGTAGCACTCATCATTAAGGTTTTGACACATTTTTCAAATACATCTTTGCAATATGCTGATGTATCGACAGGCTTTAATTCAATCCTTGTAACTTCATAATCTTCCTTTTTTATTTCAGACACAATCCAGTTCTTAGGATTTGAAAGAATGTTGTCTATCATCCGTGTCAGTCTTACTGTGTCTCTCATTACTTCAACTGCAAGTTCTTCACCAATAGACGAAGATCCTCTAAAGAAATGCTTATCATACTTTTCTGCGATTTGGTGGTCACTTTCAAATATCCCTGAAGCTCCCACTACCCTTTTCTTATTAGAAGTCTTCTTACTTATCCAGTCGCATTTCACTCTTCGAGATATTAATAATGATTCTACCATGGACTTATTTCCTGTTAAATCAAGCATCCTTGTTTCAAGCTCGATAAGAAAATCGATCCAATTTTCTATATCATCATATCCATAATCGACCATCTTTAAATTAGGAATATATTTTTTCCATCTTTTTGAGATAGATAATCCTCTAAATCTTACGATCTCTGTTTCTAACAAATGCGCTTCATCTAATATCAATAGCTCTCTTGAAGGAAGGACTTTTTTGTTTGGTATAATTGCTAGAAAATTAGAATAATTGAATATAGAATGGCTTGAAGTTAATGCGGTGTTTAACTGATCAAAGTATTCGCATGGTCTCCACACTCTTAGTTTCTCTCTTAAATTCTCAAGATGCAACCATTGGGAATACTTCTCTCGATAGTGATTCTTGGTATGATAATCAATGGAGACTTTTTTTCTCTCTCGTCCCCTTATTGTTTATTTTATAATCTTTTAGAAATGTTCTATACTTACAGCCACTATCTCTGAAGTTTTCGTTACTCATACAAGGACCGTACTCTACCGTTGTATGAGGACACTCATTTCTACTTGAAACACATGATTTACAATTGTAGGTACCGTTTCTAATAAAATCATCCTTAACTTCACACGAAAAGTTGCCCTTGCCCTTGGCCGGTTTGACAAAAGGAAAGTCCCTTACGTATTGAGTCTGCAAATCCTTAGTCGACGTACATATGTAGCTTGAGCCTAAAGTCAGTGCAACAGCTATTGCAACAGGACTCTTGCCAAAACCAGTAGGGGCTTCTAATAGTATGTATTTATAATCTGAAGAAAAAGCAGCATCTATTTCATTTAAAACATAAGATTGTCTGTCAGGTAGAGTTGGAAATGAAAAGTTTTTGATAAAGTCATCCACAGTAGTTGTCCTGGCTGTAGTTTGTCGGTTATCATTCAATCGTTACAGTCTATTACTTCTATCCTTATAAAGAAGCTATATATTTTTCGTATATCTTCTGGCATCCATTCAGTAATAATTGAGATTATCATGATAAAGAAATCATGATAAGGCAACCTGGTTATACTGTGTCGTACTTGGCATCACTATTTTTGATCCAGATTAATCGTACTCGAAACTTTGAGTCACATGATCCTTACCACCCTTACCACCCTTACATCAGTTCTGAAATGGATTCGACGAAAAATTAGGTGATATTGGTCGTTTTTAACCTACGCGACGTTATCCCTCGTCACTCATAAGACGTGCATTTTTGATCCACCGGGTAGCTGCAATGAGCCCAGTTATATGGTCTTCCTACATCATTTTGTACGTGTTCATAAGCACCTGTATCTTTCTTTCCGAAGTCCAGAATAGCATATCGTTGTGCTTATCGTTCGTAATGTAGCACGAGTGGCGTGGAAGTTCACAAAGGCAAAATGGATTGTGATTGTAGATATACCAAATAGCATATGTTTTCTAATTAAATCTTGATTAAATGGTCTTATATTTTGTACAAGAAAGGCTATTTCCAGGAAGTTTTTAGAGACGAGAAGATATCAGCTTCCAAGTATTGGTTAGAAAATTTATGCTAAATGGGATATCTTCTGCCATAGTAAGTCAAGCATTTAGGATA
>JBAVTY010000469.1:0-13532 GCA_049696495.1 Candidatus Nitrosopolaris sp. | reverse complement strand
TTACACACTGGGGAGGACATACGTTCTCACATGCCATACAGAATATACAGTCTTTTTCTCTAGCCATAAATGTTTTCTTCTCTGATGATGGATGTCCAGGAGTATCTAACCATTCATAGACATTAACAGGACAAGCTTCGATGCATGCTCCATCTGCTATGCATATATCATAATCTACAGTTACTGTTGTGCCCCATATTCCCAACTGGCCTGGTGGGTCAACCGGTCCCCATACTTTTATTCCTTGGAAAGTGCCAACCGTCTGCCTCTTTGATTTGAAATCAGGATCAATTGGACCTTCAGCTTTAGAATAACTAGTTCCGGTCCCACTAAGCGATATAGTTGTATTAGCAGCACCTGCAATAGTAGTAGTAGTAGCAGCGCCAGCAGCAATAGTAATCCTAGGGATAGTAGCAGCAGTAACAGAAGGCACGCTTCCGGTTGCTATGGGTTTTGGCGCAGCTACGACAGATGGTCTACGGGCAACCTGCATAGCGATTGATTTTTGCCGCATGACAACACAAAGCTGATTATGAACATCCTTCATGCTTTCGAGAGTAAGCGGGTTGCTATGTATCAATAAGCTACCACAACTTGGACATACATATTCGCTCTCGTAAGACACGTGATTTTGTATTAGAGGGTGCTTATTTAATCCTTCTTGAGCGTACCGCCTAATGGAAGCGACAACTTTAGGCTAAAACTAAAATCGGTTAGGCAAAAGTAGGAACACGATCAATATCAGTCGTAGTAAAACTTGCTTTTTTCGACTCAGTAGTTATTAGCTAAGCGCATATAAACAAAAAATAATAATAGCCATAGCCTTCGCAGTAGATATCACAGTTGTCTGGACTCGGTCAGGGATACTGGAGCGAAGTCATCGAGGTCTTGCGGTTTGTAATTCCGGTGTACGACAAAGTAAACAGGACCATTTCATTAGGAAAAGACATGAAATTCCGACTGAAAGGAATACATGGACGCGTTCGTCCTGGCAACCTGCTGTTGGATGCCGGCTCGGGTTATGGGAACATGTCACGACTCGCGCTTGAAGAAACGAACGGAGCAGCCAAGATTGTCATGTACGATCCTATTACCGAAATGTTAGCTAATGCAAAGCGTTTATTTGTTACACCCTGGGAATTTACAATGTCCTCAGGGGTCTTCGAGCATATGCCTTTCAGGAACGATATCTTTGATGCGGTCCTTTGTGGATATTCGCTCCGAGATGCGATTCAACTCAGGCAGGCCATTTCTGAGATCTATCGAGTCTTGAAGTTTGGAGGGCGATTAATTATTGTAGATCTCGGTAAGCCTGACAATCCGTTGATAGAGAGATGTGTTTCATTCTATTTAAGATACCTACTTAATATTCTGGCCTTTGCAGTTGCAGGAAAAATAGGGCTAAAATTTCAAACTCTTTACGGTACCTATCGCAGATGGCCAAAAAATTCTGAGCTTAATAACCTGCTTAGGGAATATTTTCCCAGAGTGGACTTTGAAACGAGGCTATTGGGCGGAGCAGTTATTGTGGCGGCATATAAACAGGGCGGTTATAACACGAAAGATAATAAGAGTCTAAATTAGCTCGAGTAGCTAGTCTAGTCGCGCGATTCATACTGTGCATTCTCTTATGTTGTAAATCCCACCAGTCTAATTCCTGATTATCTAAGGCTTGTCCCAGTCGGCCTCGGCATACTCTATCCATATGCAGGAGCACTAGACACCCTTAAACATTTCTTCTTCCCATATCGTCTTCTTGCGTGCGAGTCGAAAGATATCGAGCTGAGCAGCGAGACAAGTGACCCTTTGAGTCATCCTGTCGCAAATCTTTATCAAAATTATTTCTAGAACTACGAAGGCCATATGATTAGAGCAGTTTGAAGCAGTACTTCCTCTTTTGAGCAAAATTTACAATCTAGTTTACAATAATTTAAAGTGATCAATGGATTCCATAGTAGAAAATTGCAATACAATTGAATAAGAATCTAAATAGTGAATGCTGAGCCATACTTGTTTTTTACGAATGCAGGTTCGTAGGATTATTACTCAAGTTGCTCAGCATTCTTGGTAATTTTAGAAAGCACTGTCTCCCAATTTACTTCCTTTCGACGGTCCAACCGACGAAGCATTTAAGGTTTACAACGCGCCAGGTCTATCGAATCCAGATCGCTGCCGCTTAATCCTTCCTGATCTGTTCAAGCATTTAATACCGTTTTCTTTTCCTACGCTACAATATTTCTGGTTGTTCGGCCTCTGGATGTTCCGAGTCTATGTGCGCGGCAAGAAGCTGTGCTGTTAGAAAACTAAGCCCACAAATTTTACACGTGTACTCTTTGCTCTGATCAGTAAGAGAGTTGGAATCAGTCATTAGTGTTCCTTCACATCATAAGTTAAACACTCTATTTACCATTTTGGTATTCACAATGTATTTTTCTGGATGAAAAGTCTTCACACTACTCACTGTTCTGCCATGCCACCCTGTCCCCTAGTGTTGAGAAGAGCGAGGGAATAACATATTACGAACCTACAAACAATTCAGTAGTTTCCTTTTTGTAGCATCGCACAGTAATGTGAATCCATATTATTATCAAATGCAAAACAAGAAAGCGATAAATAAAAAATTACAGCTATTGTCTAGTGGTCGCGTTCCGATTCCAAAATCTCCCTATTGTTGGATGTGTGAGGATACTGCTTTAAGTCAAACCAACACGTAAAGTTAATTAGAAGCTCCCAGCTTTTTTCTCGGTGATTGAATGATAAAAGAGGTCCAAGAAATATTTGATAATATTATTTCAAACAATGATAAGGTAATAACAGAAGAATCTGCAAAAGAGATTTTGACAGCATACGGAATCAAGGTTCCGATGTACGCATTAGTGAAGACTGAATTAGAGGCTGCCGAAAAGGCAAAAAAGATCGGGTTCCCGCTAGTCGCAAAAGTGGTTTCTCCGCAGATTTTGCACAAAACTGACGTTATGGGAGTAAAGGTCGGACTTGGTTCAGAAGCAAAAGTCCGTGAAACCTATGCAGATATGCAGGAGCGCCTCTCAAAGCGATATGAAATAAAAGGTATACTACTTGAAAAGATGGTTCCTTCTGGTATCGAGTTGATTGTTGGCTTACAAAACGATCCACAGTTCGGTCCAGTTATCATGTTTGGCATGGGCGGAATTAATACGGAAATTTTTAAAGATATATCATTCCGGGTCCTACCGATCACGAAAGAAGATGCGAGGGAGATGATAGAAGATCTGAAAGGGAAGCAAATTCTGAAAGGATTCAGAGGTTCAGAAGCCGTGGACATCGATATGTTATGCACCGCACTGGTGAATATTGGAAATCTTGGAACTGATATGGCTGCTTACTACGAAAGTATCGATTTCAATCCTGTCATAGTATATCCACACGATTATTACGTGGTCGATGCAAAAATAATATTGAAGGACAAACCATATGCAGAAGCCATTTCCAAATCCCAGCCAGATTCTAGTTTTATGGATATTTTCTTTAACGCCAGCACTATTGCATTGATTGGTGCATCCCCAGAACGGGGCAAAGTGGGTAATTCTGTCTTGGAAAGTCTCGTGAAACATGAATATAAAGGAAAGGTCTTTCCTGTCAACGCAAAGGGATACTCTGAAATTATGGATATTAAAGCATACAAGAGCCTTGAGGATATAAACGAACCCGTAGAAGTAGTAGTAGTTACAGTTGATCTTAAGTTTGTCCCGGACTTGTTGAAAATCTGTGGAAAGAAGAATATCCATAACATGGTCATCATTTCAGGTGGAGGAAAGGAGCTCGGAGGAGAGCGTGCTGCTATCGAACAAGAAATTAAAGAAATTTCCAGTGAGTTGAAGGTAAGAATTATCGGACCCAACTGCATTGGAATGTTCAATGGTGAAAATCGCCTTGACTGCGCATTCCAAGGTCACGAACGAATGATAAGACCACGAAACGGTCACGTTGCCTTTCTCTCTCAGAGTGGAACTGTAGGTATTGCATTTATGGAAACAGCTGACGCCTTTGGTATGAGTAAGATGATTTCATATGGCAACAGGTCTGACGTTGACGAGGCAGACATGATATGGTACCTTTCAGAGGATCCTCAGACCAAAGTTATCGGTCTATATGTAGAGGGTCTTGGTGACGGACGCAAATTTATGAATACTGCCAAGAAGGTAATACATGAGACAAAGAAGCCTGTAATTGTGTTCAAAAACGGCAGGACTACTAGGGGAGCGAAGCAGGCCATGTCACACACGGGTTCGCTTGGTGGTTCGTATGCAGTTGTAAAAGGTGCACTAGACCAAGCAGGAATAATTTCTGTTAATAGCTACGAAGAACTCACTGGCTCACTTAAGGCATTGATATGGCAACCAGTTCCTAATGGTAGCAGAGTGGCAATGGTGTCGAATGGCGCAGGCCCGGTCATAGCGGCTATAGATCATTTTGAAGAACTAGGATTAGTGGTTGCCGAAATTAGCGAAGCGAGCAAAAGAGCGTTTAAAGAGCATTATCCACCGACTTATGTAATCGGAAATCCATGCGATATTACAGGTTCTGCGAACGCTGATGACTATCGATTCGCCATCCAAACCTTCATTGATGACCCAAATGTGGATATCATCATGTCTTGGTTTGTATTCCAAGATGATCCGTTGGAAGCATCCATTGTTGATGTATTAGCGGAGTTCCAGAAGAACAAGAAGAAACCGATATTAGTGGGTGCCATGGGTGGACCGTTTACTCAAAGGATCTCAGATGAAATCGAAGATCGGAACGTCCCCGTCTACCCTTCTGTAACTTCCTGGGTAGCCGCGGCTGCAAGTCTGGCAAAATGGTCAAAAATATTGGCGGAAGCGAAGCAATGATGCTCTTTTGTCATGTTTTTGACGCATCGTTATCACATTTTTATTAATGTCGTTTTAGTTGCTTTTAGGATAAGTTTATCATTTCTTTTCCTGATAAAAAATCTGCTTAATTTTATAGTATGATTTGATGACAATCGAAGAAGGAAAAGGTTATTATATTTAAAAGCTCAAGTTAATTCTAATGGAAAGCACAGAACAAAGTCAGGTCGTCACTATTACGCCAAAGGCGGCTCAGAAGGTTGGAGAATTTATGAAACAGGAAGGCAAAGATAATCTCTTCTTAAGAGTATATGTTTCGGGTGGTGGTTGTTCTGGCCTCTCGTATGGAATGGGATTTGAAGAAAAATCCGAGGAAGATGACCACATCATTGAACAAAGTGGAGTGAGAGTTCTTATAGATGGCTATAGTCAAAGATACCTTAAAGGTGCAAATATTGACTATATTGAGAGTCTAATGGGAGCAGGTTTCAAAATTAATAATCCTAATGTAACAAAGAGCTGTTCATGTGGGCATTCGTTTAGTACTGAATAGGTCCTCTGATTTTTATTGCGTCGACTACTCGATTTATCGCTAAGAGTGTGCTAGCTTTTCGCGACCTGATATTTCTAATAACCTGATATTTCTCATCCGTAGTATGTGGGCATTCGTTTAGTACTGAATAAAAACCATATCGCGGCCTTATTTAAGGCCATAGTCCTCTGATTTTTATTGCGTCGACTACTCGATTTATCGCTAAGAGTGTGCTAGCTTTTCGCATATTAACCTGATATTTCTCATGCGTAGTATAAACGTCTGAAAATGCTTTTGTTATGTTTTTGTCGAGCATACCATTCACCTGGTTTTCGCTCCAGTACTCTCTTCTAAGGTTTTGAAGCCATTCGAAATAGGAAACAGTCACACCACCTCCATTGGCAAGAACATCAGGGATCACTAGGGTTTTATTCTTGTACAGAATTTCATCAGCATCCGGAGTAGTAGGACCGTTAGCGGCTTCGGCCACAATTTTGGCGCTAATTTTTGGAGCGTTCTTTTTGGTGATCTGATTTTCAAGAGCTGCAGGTACTAATATTGTACAATCTGTTTCAAGAACTTCTTCATTACTAATCGACTTGCCCTCCGAGAATCCGACTACCGAACCCTTTTTTTCTTTATGTCTTCTCAACGCCCCAATATCAATACCATTCCTATTCTGGAGCCCTCCCTTTGAATCAGAGACTGCTATGACTTTTGCACCCTGTTCCTCCAATAACTGCGCAGCAAATTGGCCAGCGTTTCCAAATCCTTGTACTGCCACGGTTGAGGTATGCATGTCAAGCTTCAACATCTTAGCAGCTTCTCGTACTGTAAAGGATAATCCCCTTCCTGTAGCTTCGTTCCTTCCAAGAGAACCGCCTACGGCCAGCGGTTTGCCTGTGATCAATTCAGGTTGAACATAGTTTCCCTTGAGTGCAGAATACGTGTCCATAATCCATGCCATTTCCTTTCCTCCAGTATAAACATCGGGCGCAGGAATATCTGTGTGAGGTCCGATAATATCAGCAATCATGTACGCATACCGTCTCGTCATGCGTTCAAGTTCAAGATCCGACATCTGTTTTGGATCGCAAATAATGCCTCCCTTTCCACCTCCGAAAGGAATATCAGCTATCGCACATTTCCAAGTCATCCACATAGAAAGTGCCTTAACTTCGTCAATCGTGACCTGAGGATGATATCTGATACCGCCCTTATACGGACCCCTTGCATCATTATGCTGTGATCTGAATCCTGTGAAGACATGGATCTCGTTGTTATCCAATCTAACTGGAATCGAAACAGTAAGAACGCGCTTCGGATGAGCCAATATCTGATGTAACCCCTTGTCAAGATTGATCAACTTTGCAGCCTCGTCAAGCTGTACAAGTGCTACCTCAAAAGGATTTATTGTCGGAACATCTTCTCCCTCTTTCTGATATTTGAAATCTGACATTGTATAGATTCCTTCAAAAAATTGATGTATTTAAGTGTTGAACACAATGTCGTTAGATAAGTGTTGAACACAATGTCGTTAGATAATTAAGTAAAAGGATTACATAGGATATCTGATTTGTTCGCCCATTTGAATCTGACTATCCGATTACAATCGTTAACAACTACTTCATTATTAATAAAATATTCGTATAAAGATTCCCTTAACCGCTTATGCTCCTTGAAATCAATGATCGTATTTCATCATCAGTCTTCCCAACGCAGTTTATGTTTAGTGATCGCGCAATAGTCTCGAGCTTTTCGTGCTCGGTGGCAACAGGTCCATTAATTCTAGTGCCCATGAGATGCATTTTATTATCGTCCATAGGTTTTGCTGTAGCATTTTCAATTTCCTTCCGCAATAATTCCTGGGCCTTCTGATATTCGCCAATAGCTTTTCCAACAGTCCGCGATACCTGCGGGACCTTCTTTGTCCCGAATAATAGAAATAAGGCAAGGAGTGCTATAATTATCCACTCAGAACCCCCTATGTTCATCTGAAATGTGGAAAAAAATAGTGTTAACATACTCTTCCCTTATTTGCTCCTTGTCCAATTAAAGATTTAACCAGAATATCACTAGTTACGCTCTTGTTGGCATATTCAAATGTGATTGACATCAATAATATGTTTACTGGGTACACTTAAAGCACCGAATTTTGGCATTCATTAATGGACCAATGGGTAAAAACTTCTTAACCCAGCAACTATTCTTAATGATCGAAGCAAAAAATTTATGTCACGACTATACGAGATACATTGTTACCACGAAGATATCTTTCAATATGTTGTAGCTAGTACTAATAGGTTTCCTGAAGAGAAGGTAAGAAAGGATGTTGAACAGATGAATAATATGTTAAACGACGAGTTAAAAGGAAAAGGCATAAGATACGTTTTTGCAGTAGCTGCGGATAAATATAGTCAGAATGGACAGAAAAAGAAACAAAAAACGATTGCAGCGTTATGAATCATAAAAAGTGTGACCATAATAATCGAGTTTAGAGAAAAATCAAGAACCTGAAAAGGAATCGATATTTTAGGGATACCCTACATCCTTATCATAAGTCAGGTGGATAAGTTGATATTATGAAAAAGTAGGCCATGGTATCAAAAATATACGGATGCAAGCAAGAGTATGCAAAGCTAAGATATTGACTTTCATTTATTTCTTGCATGGCATGACTTCTGTGAGTGGGCTATCCGCCTATAGTGAGAATTTGAAGAATACTAACAGCCAGAAATGGAAAGCGCAATCAACTTACACTAATTGGGAATTGTGCAACTTCAGGTTTTATTGGATTGAAGAGAATACCATATACCGTAATGTTCATTATATAAGCACCTTGTTGTTGAAATGTATAAGGTATCGTGACGATACCTTCGGCAGTATGTAGTGGTTGGTTTGGATGACCAGCTAGTGCTGATGCTTGAAATACTTGTTTGCCATCCTTAGTAATTGCGAGATCGTAATCAATGTGTGGTTGTACTGCGGTACTCCCCTTCTGGTCGAAGCTAACTTTGAAATTCGTTTGTGTGCCTTTTACAAGTGGATTCGGAGTGGGTTGCAGCATAACATTAAGGCTTCCTCCACTTGTTGCTTTATTCATCGTACCCGCTGATGTTATAGCAGCATATGTTGACGACGGTGTTAAAATACTCAAAATGCCAGTGATTATAACAAATGCGATAACCGTACTATTCATATAACCGCACTTATCAGCCGCCTCAATATATACTCTCACTCTCACATTATAATGCTAAGCGATAAAGTCGTGCTTATGTGACGTTATCTCTGATTTAAGCTACAAACCTGGTATCCCAATTAGCATAAATTTTCTAACTAATGCTTGCAAGGAGATATCTTTTCATCTCTAAAAACCTCTTGGAAATAGCCTTTCTTGTGCAGATTTAATTAGAAAACAAATGCTATTTGGTACAGGTTAGTAAAAAATTTATCAATTTATCGTTTTCCTGCTTACGAGGACGGTTTATTATTATTTCCAAATTTTATACCACTGCGATTATCTCTTTGATATCTACGATGATATCCTCGCTGTTCTCTATAGCTGCGCATATTTCTATTACCAGTATAACGACTATGATTTTGGTGGCTACTATTATGTCGATATGGCCTTGGTCGATGTCGGTCATATGGAGGCTTTCGAGTTGTAATGAATCCAATGCCCATCTCCTCATTAAGCCTACGTATTGGATGTGTTGTCTTCCTCAAAATTCTATGAAAGTCATCAACCCTATCTTGCGCCACTAGCGATATGGCTTTACCTCTGGCACCAGCTCGAGCAGTTCTTCCAATTCTATGAAAGTACATCAATGGCTCAAACGGAACATCATAATTGATAATATGTCCTACTGCTGGAACATCAATACCCCTTGCAGCGATATCAGTTGCTACCAGGATGTCTTCGGTACCTTTCTTAAATTTATACATCGCATTGTCTCTCTCCCTTTGTGAAAGATCGCCATGAATTGTGATTGCTCTAAAACCCTCTTGTTTTAGTTCATTTGCAAGGCTTTGAGTTCTTTTCTTAGTAGCAGCAAAAACGATTGTTTGTTTCTTATCTCTGTTTTTAATGAAATTGCAAAGGTGTTTGAATTTTTCTTTTTCCCGAATAATAAGATAAGATTGCTCTATAGTGTCAAGACTTAATTCTTGATTTAGCATCACCTCTTTAGGTTCATGCATATATTCCTGAGCCACTCTCATAATTTCTGGTGGCATGGTTGCAGAGAACAGGCATGTTTGTCTTTCTTCACTTACGTAAAACAATATGAACTTTATATCATCAATAAAGCCCATATCGAGCATTCTATCTGCCTCGTCAAGAACAACAAACCTTACGTCATCCAGCCTGATTGAATCTCGTTTTACAAGATCAATCAATCTGCCTGGAGTTGCAACTACTATTTGTATGCCTCTCCTTAACTGATTATATTGAAAGCCGATGCTTTGTCCACCGTAAATGGCGACAGTTCTAATTCCAGTGTACTTTGCAAATTTATTAATTTCGTTTGTAACTTGCAATGCTAATTCTCGTGTGGGGACAAGTATCAGTGCTTGTATTGGACCATTACGATTAGTTTTAATCTTACTCAAAATCGGTAGTGCAAAAGCTGCTGTCTTCCCAGTTCCTGTGTGAGCCTGGCCTATTACATCTACACCTTTTAAAACTAGTGGTATAGCAGCCTTTTGAATAGGAAAAGGGGCCTCAAATCCATTTTCTTTGAGTGCTTTGATTATAACAGCACTCACTCCTAATTCTTGAAATGTGATTGTTGTTTTAGCAAGTGTCATCTCTAGATTCTCATTTTGGTATTTGGAAATATATAACAGTAATTGCTAGGAACAACTGCACTTTTGGATTATTTTCCATTCCGAACAACGGTGAAGTTAAAATATATCTGCCATAACAGATTTTGCTCCCTGGAATTGTCTTAATCAATAGTTCAATGAAAAATTTCAATCATTATAAATAATAACAATCCTATCATATATTAGAATCGAAATATGATAATAACAATCCTAAGTCAAATATACAATAATACCAAGCTTAACAGTATGGTTTTGACAACGGTATGCTAGTAATATTCACAGCAATGTTGATTTCAGCTGCGTTAGAATATTCTTACCACTTGTCAAATGCCTCAGGTTTCACAAAAATGAGTTCTACTAATTCGACGTATGCCGTACTTTAGTTTGTATCGACAACAATTGCCATACATCAGTTTCGAATTCAACTCAACTATTAAATGCAATGCCACAAATTAAATGGCACGGATTACTTTCGAATTCAATTCAACAGCTGTTAAATTCTACTAATCCATATCAGATTGTGATTGAGATCAAGTGAATGGGGACATATAAGGTTAAATTGTGAGAAATAGAAAGGATTACACTTTTGAGATATTATTCCCATACCTATGCGTGGTATCAATGGGTTTTGGCTAAATTTCCTTCGTCACCAATGTCACGGTTGAGACGACATTATCTAGTCTTTTCAGATCAAATTTAAGAGCTTGTTGTAGTTTTTCTACGGTGTCTGCAGCAACTTTGACAATGATGTCATAAGCGCCATATACCCGATAAACTTGAATAACTATTGGTATTTTGCTAAGTCTGTTGATAACGTCCCTATCAGAACCTAATTTGCAGTTGATTAGAAGAAAAGCAGCTGGCATGTCTACTTACTATTTATTTATCCTCACTTCTTGAGGACTGTATGTGTTATAAAGATATACTTCGATAAAACGACTAAATCTGAGAGCTGTTGATAAAACGTTTTCACCCCTCCAGTCACTCAGTCCTGAAGCCGCTTTAGTATGCTATTTATTATTTCCATATGATTGGCAGTCACTTCTGTTGTCACCAGCATGACATGGTCGATATCTAAGGGAAACGATATCCGCTTGATATTTTCATACTCTGCCATAGCGTATTTGCCTTTACCAACCTTGGGAGCAAGTGAATTACGTAATCCCCACCTAGCCATTGCTTGAAGGTTTGATTTTTTACTTTCCTCAGAAGATAATATGTTCTTTACACCTTCTCGTTGACCACCAAATCTAGTTTCACCTGATTCATCACAAACACCAACAAATCGGATCTTACTATCAAGATCCAAGATATCCTTACTTAATTTGTCATAATCCATAATCTCACTAATACTATGGCAGAGGTGAATCTAATATAGATTTTACTGGGAGAACGTTTACTTGTCATTTTCAAAGACTGCAATATGTTTATCACCATGTAACAAAAATCACCAAAATCGATGAAGTTAAATCTCTAAAATCGTCGACTTTCTGCAGAGTTAAAGTAGATTTAATGACTGAAGGAGCTCACCAGCTAATGCGACCCATCATTTGAGATTAAACGCAGTTCGTCAGATCCTCAAACGATAATTATTCCTCCTTGCCATCCTGAGCAATTTTCAACGCGCAATATGTGCACGTTAGTGTGTCTGCCCTGCCGAATTAGATACCAATAAAATTTTCTGTTATGATTTAGTTATTGCAACTACAATGCGACGCAAATCCTGTCGCATTTCACAGAATATTCATTGAAGACCTAAACAAGAATATTCAAGAAACGAAGCAGATTGTCAATCAGGTTAACTGGTCCATTGATGCGAAACGTAATGTAAAAGAATAACTTATGAAATAACATCTATGTGAGTGCCGTCATCGAAATAGCATCGAATAAGGATATTGTCACAATAACCACAGATTCCGGAAAGACAGCTTATGATGTTGCAGACCTAATGAAGAGGAACAGAGTGGGTTCGGTAATTGTGATAGATAAGAAAAAACAACCGATGGGAATCATCACTGAACGAGACATGGTCAAACGTGTTTGCTTCAAAAATGTCTCGTCTAGCAGAATCAAAGTAGAAGACATCATGTCTTCCCCACTTATTACGATAATGTCTTATGACTCAATTGATACTGCCTCAAGGGTAATGACTAGAAACAAGATCAAGCGTCTAGTTGTTTTAGAGGCAGACAATAGGATCGTTGGCCTGTTAAGCGTATCCGATATTATCAAGCACTTGGCAAAAATATTGCTTAACGATTATGATCGGTATAGGTCTTTACGCTTTGCTCTTAACCTTTCTTAGGGTTCGATATAGCATTCATCAAGTAGTGTAAGGTGCAAATATTATACCTCTACAACATTTATGATATCAGAACATACTGCTGAAGATGTATAGAAGGTCGCAACGTTCTTTTATACGTACGATCGTTAATACAAAATGTTGCAAGCATACGTTCATCCCTATCTGTTCTCAACGACAGTAATAATAATAAGATTGACTGAAATTATATAGGCAATCTGGGATAATTTCCGGTATTTCATTATCGCCTCCATTTGTTCAATACTTCGGTTCTAGACTTCACTAAATTCTCCGAATCTGGTTATACGCCTTGTCAGATGTTAGTCGACGATAAAATTAAAATATGGATTGTGCAATTATCTAGTTGTTCTTCAATATTTTATGTATTCTATTATGAGCAATCCTAATACCATGTCTTTTGTCAAGTATGGTTTCTAACACTACTGCACTACAGGGATATTCCTTGTATGTCCCTATGACTGCTGATATGTAAGTAGTATTTCTTCATTAGTGATACTCCTAAACGGTCTTCCAGGCTTTGCAAGTACCGGTACTGTCTTTGTCATCCTGTACTGAGACCATATCTGTCTAATCCTAGATCCGCTTACATTTTGTAATAATGCTATGTCGTTGGTACTGAGAATCTCTTTCATTTTCTCTCTGATAATCCACCTTATCTTTCGATCAGTCAATTTGGTCACAGATTTACTGCTGTCTGTTAATAATTTCGGGATAGGAGAGAATCCCTGCCAATATATTGGCGGTCCCCTGGCAGCCGGAAAGGCTCGATAATATGCTTTACGTGAAGCCCGGGGTTGTTGCCTAATTCGATATCACATATTGTGTGATCTTTAGTCCGAGTTTGTTTGCACATTGCAATCTGTTAAGCACTTCTATACTCAATAACATTAATTCGCTAACTATCTTTCCTAAACAAATATTTGGTTATGTCTAGTTTAAAACGTCTTGTTCTATAATAATTGGCTATAGCGTTTTTTAGATTGAGGAATTTAGGATA
>JBAVTY010000468.1:0-1828 GCA_049696495.1 Candidatus Nitrosopolaris sp. | reverse complement strand
TCATATTTGATGTAGTTGCTAGTATTATTGCCACCCTAACTTCCGGTACGTCATATCCTATTTCTAATGTATGTACTGAAAGTAGTGGAAAGAATTCTTTTCCCCATTCTGATAGTATTTTTTGTCTATCTTTTGATTTCAGTTTGCTGTCAATAAGCATGGAATTTATTCGTCTATTTTGTAACATTTCCTTCAGCATTTGAATCGATTCTATAGTTTCACTAAAGACCATGATCCTTTCAGCAGGATGTTTTGTTGCGATGATATCTACTGCCGCCAATAGTTTATTTTTAGCACAGTTAATCAAGTTCTTTCTCTCCTTAACATTTGCAAGGGTTGTGCATTCAGATTCTTACTCAGAAAGCTCCTGAATTAACAAGGAACTTTCTGAGAACCATACCGTTGGAGAGGATGGGAAATCCCGACGAAGTCGCAAAAGCCGTCGCCTTCCTTGCATCCGATGACAGCAATTATATCACAGGTATTGAATTGTTCGTCGACGGAGGTATAGCACAAATCTGAAGGAATAATCGGTTAAATTATTGTTATTGACAGAAAATATTTGCAAAAACTGACTATAATTCAGCGAAGAGGAATAAACCATGTATGTATATTTGATCTAAATAGATATTCGAGGATATGGATACTCAAATCAGTGACGTAGGACTCCGAATACAAAATCAGTTCCCATGTTGGGCATGGTCGTAACATATGGGTAAAACAGGTTATCCTACAGGAGTATGGCCTAATATATCGAGATCAATTCATGTCGGGGGCGATGTCATGGCTGGCGGCAGATTCGTAGTAGACGCACTTATGCCGCCGCCGGTGTTGGCAGACATCTTAAGATTCGTAGTAGACGCACTTATGCCGCCGGTGTTGGCAGACTTCTTATTTTACTGGATTTGCGCTTCTCCACGTCGAATAGTAGCTTGGTGTTATCTCCAAGATCACCACATTTCCTTTTTCTATTTCAGTCAAAAGCCATTTTGCATTCGGATTGTCCATACTTCCGATGTTTTTCATGATAAATTTCTTGGCTATCGGGATATTATGACTAACGTCTTCATGGATTTTGACTACTCCTTTACCTCTGACTCCTTTGAATGGAGGCTTGGGATCATCAATACAATAAGCGACCACATTGTTTTTTCTCAAGTTATGAACTTTCTTAGTAGTCTTAGGTGTATTGATGTAGATTTTGTTAGACTTATCATCAAAATAATATGCAAGAGGAATTACATTCGGTTCTCCTTTCTCATCTATTAACCCTAAGCGAATCAGTAGGTTGTTATCATTGTTCTTCATAAAATTCTTTGTTTCTTCTTCAGTCATTGGGTCTCCTATTCCTGGAAACGCGTTAATTATTTTCATCATCCTATCCTATGTGATTAATGTATATATATCCGGACCGACTATTCGTATTGTTTTTTGACAGAACCTCACAAAATCGGTTTTGTTCGTAAGAAGGTGCTGCTTGGCTAGAGATCATTGCTTTGACTAAACTCGATCTGGGCATATAGAACATTGAGTCGTTCGTAATAGTATTATATGATTGGTATGACCTCTATACATATAGTTAGTCAGATTTTATTTCTCTATATTAATAAATCTCGATTATTGTCGCTAATTGAAGGACTGCTTTCAGATCATTTTATAAAATTCACCATCAAAACAATAACTTCATTTGGCTTTTCATGATTCTATACTCAATAACATTAATTCGCTAACTATCTTTCCTAAACAAATATTTGGTTATGTCTAGTTTAAAACGTCTTGTTCTATAATAATTGGCTATAGCGTTTTTTAGATTGAGGAATTTAGGATA
>JBAVTY010000467.1:0-2092 GCA_049696495.1 Candidatus Nitrosopolaris sp. | reverse complement strand
CTGTGGTCGGATATATAGAGCAAGGTCATCAGAAGGAGAGAGAGATCGCCGCCTTGAGTGAGCAGACGCAGATTGTGAGTAAACAGTTGGCAACAGTTATAGAACAGCAGCAACAACACGCGAATACTTTTGATACGAAATTTGTTAAACTATTGGATATTGTAAAAACTGGTTTGGTAGATCAAGATGAGGCGACAAGGAGCTTCATAAGTAGAGAGATATTAAAGATGATGCCACGCAAACTAACCACTTGAAAACCGCATTTCAAATGAAAAAAATACATTTCAAATGAAAATAATTAAACATTCACTATTTAGAAAAGCATGGCATCGGATCACAACTCATAACGGTTCCCAATTATAATCCCAGTATTGAAATATATTTGAGATTTCCGACAACTGCTCAAGAAAAGTAGTTAGCTGTTGTACTAACTATATGTGAACAAACTCTGTAAGTCTAAAGCAGACGTTAGCGTAAGAGAAGGATATATGGCCTTCCTCCCGGGAGTGCAATTTGTGGACCACGATAGCAAAAATACACATTAACTACATGGCGTTTCTAAACTGTCCTTCCATTATAATTTCTGATAAAGGTTTTCTATCATTTGGATGCTCTTTTTCTTGAAGCTGCGGTTGCAGATTCTCTTTTGGCCCTATCTTGCCAATAGCAATCATCGCCATTACATCAAAGTTATCTGGAATATCTAGATCTTTCTTGGCTTTCTCATAATCAAATCCGGCCATTCCGTGAGCGGCTAATCCTCTTGATGTTGCTTCTAATGCTAAATTCTCCCATGCAGAACCAGCTTCGTATTGATATGTTTTTGATGGTTTTTCATTATGTTCAAAGTTCTTCCTTGAAATTGCAACGACCAACACTGCAGCATTCTTGGTCCAGATTTTGTTACCCTCGACCATTAAATTAAAAAGCTTATTCCAATATTCTGTATTTCTTTTGGCATAAATAAATCTCCATGGTTGATTGTTAGAAGAGGACGGAGCCCATCGTGCAGCCTCAAAAAGGCTCATTATCTCCTCGTCACTTAATTCTTCTCCTGTCATAGATCTAGGAGACCATCTACTAAGAATCAAAGGGTTTATTTTATACATAGAATTTCTCATTTAGCTTGTTCCATGTTATCGATCTAAGGCCTTAATAATTTTATTGCAGCCTTAGATTACAGCCTTAGCTAAGTAACTCCTAATTTTCCTCCGCAGCCACAATAACCGAATTCATCTATTCGTGAATTACATATGGGGCATCGCTGTTCGTCATCTTCCTTTTTTTCCACTTCGCCATAAATAACTTGATTTGCGTCTTTGCCCCAAATTTGTTTGTGGACATTTATATCCTCAGGAATTTCGTCATCACTCATATCAACTTGATTGTTGAGGTGGCGTATATCTATTTTGTATACCATTCGTAATCTGATAGGCCCAATTGAAGCGCTTACTACTCGCAACTATGAAATGGGAGAGCATTTAAACACGATTAAATATCTAATAAGACTAAATCCAAAGATGACTCATTTTAAAGATTACCATTATTGCTTGAAGAGTATTAGAGGCTATCCGAGAATTAGTTGATATTTGTTGAGTTTTTGACATACTATGTTTGGACAATAAAGCTAAGCCATACTAACTCATCTTGTTATTCGTAGTGATTTCCAAACTCACTGCAATATAGAAGATAGAATGAAATCATCGCCCACTTTAGAAGCACCTATGATCGTAAAGTTATTGACATCTTGGCTGCCTTCTGCCAGTTTAGCAATTTTTATTGCTCCATCCACATCCGCACCTGTAAGCTGTCCTAACCTTAGTTTAGTTTCACATTTTGTACATAGTATGCTAGTCTGTGCATCAAAGGTACAGATTGGAGTTTTCAATTATTGTATCACCCATATAATATGAACAAAACTAACCTAAAAATATATAGTAGATATATGTTTATAGCATCGAAATTTAGTCTGTGAAAGGTGTAGCAGAGTATATTGCCTAACAATGACGTTTATCTAACTGCGCTTATTGTAGAATCAAGACCAAGCGTAACAAGGGGTCGACTAGGTTTAATCACAATAGATGTATTTGCA
>JBAVTY010000466.1:0-3552 GCA_049696495.1 Candidatus Nitrosopolaris sp. | reverse complement strand
TATCCTAAATTCCTCAATCTAAAAAACGCTATAGCCAATTATTATAGAACAAGACGTTTTAAACTAGACATAACCAAATATTTGTTTAGGAAAGATAGTTAGCGAATTAATGTTATTGAGTATAGCTCCTGTATCTTTGGGATGACGCGTTCATATTGTGAAGTGTCCATTCCAAGAAGATCATAAGAGCCACCTTTTCTTACGAAACCATTCTGAACATCTATAACTATCAAGGCTGGGTTGATCTTGTAATTCCTTAGCTTTATCATAATCTATTAGCATGTTATCCAAGACTCCTTATAATACAATAAGGATATGGACTTGAGGCCTCTCGAGTCGCACGGGAGATGCCAGTCACATATGAAATCTCTGAATATGGGGGTATTATTCTAACTTGATATCTGATGGAGTTAGTCTCTACAAATAGGAATTCCACCACAACGCGTAGAGCAAAATTCGTTCCCAGACTGAGTCATTATAATTCTACCAGTGTTTCCTAGCCGTGTAATGTGCTCTATGTCTATGTAATCTACTGTTAGTAACATAAACCCTGGTCACGCATTCCCCACCATTACCATTCTGGTCCGGTACTCTTGTATTCCTTAACGTCTTGTACTCCAGCTTCTGTTATTGCAAACCTAGTTTGGTCGTACGCATGATATGGAGAATGAATCATTATCGCTATTCGTGTTGATCCGGCTTTTCTTAAGAGAATCCTGTATGTAGAAGCACGACCCATAACGTTCCCACCGGTAGCACGTAAACCATCTCTGCCTGCAGAGGAATCATCTGGTTGACTTTGGACTTGATTTGTAACCACAACAGCGATGTTATGTACTTCCGCCAACCTGTTTAGTTTATGAAGCATTACGTTGAGCCGCTGTTGTCTCTCAGCCAATGTTCCTCTACCAGTAAATTCAGCCCTGTGAAGTGCAATGATGCTATCAAATATTATGAGTTTAGCCGTGTACTCTTCTATCGATTTGCCAAGGTCTTTTATTATCATCTCCAGATGGCCTGTGGTAAATCATGCAAACATATATTCGCCTTAGAATTTCATCTGGAACTGAGATTCCTCTATGTTCTGCTATCTGGAAGATTCTCTCCGACCTGAAGGTATTCTCTGTGTCTATAAAAATCACGTTACCACCAAGACCCTCTCTGTCTAATGGAAAGTTTGCCGTTACACACAAAGTATAACAAATCTGACTCTTGGCGCTCCCAAACTCACCAGCTATCACCTTGTTAAAATTTTTGAGGAATATCGTCTGGGCGATCGGTCAATGTTGTGTCTCTGGCTATGTGTGATGTAGGCTGATACCGGGAGTATGAGTTTGCCAAATTTTCTGGAAAAAACTCCCAATAGTAAAATAATAGTCTTGGCGGGTTAGTTTAGGTAGGAATGGTCATTATCTGCAAAGATTGCGGCCAAAATTTCTTTCTAGCTTCAATAATCATGTACATACGCATTTCCAGACACTAGATAAGATAAGTGGAGTGACAAAGCAGAGAGGGTGAGAATTACTAATTTCCTACAGAGTGCCTACTGACCCACACAGTAGTCAAGCCTAGTAATGCTAGACAGAGGGAACGAGGCGTTGGACGAAATAGGGAACTATCAACCTATATCACGCGCTAAGTTGGAACAAGAAAACAATTAGTCGGATGTACGAGGAGAGGTATATCGACTGATCAATATCTCGAAGACGCAATAAACTATAACTTACGATATCCCCTCATTTAGAGAGAGAAATGAATGCTATAGCAAGTACGAAATCAATAGTGATATTCGACACAGTTCCAAGTGAGAATCATTGGATAGCCCTTGCCTTATTATAATATTCAATAGCACCAGTATGATTTCCTAATCTATCAAGAAGAAAGCCCTCATGAAATAACGCATCTTTGTCTTTAGGATTAATAGCTATAGCCTTGTTAAGATATTTTATGGCATCAGTATAATTTCCCAGATGGTCAAGCGTGTTACCTATATTAAATATAGCATGTTCATACTTTGGATCTATGGCTAATGCTTTATCAAAATATTTTATAGCTCCAGTATAGTTTCCTAAACCATTAAGGGCCCAACCTTTGTCATTTAATGCATACTTATCTTTAGGATCTATGGCTAATGCTTTATCAAAATATTTTAAAGAATATTCTATAGAATCAGCATATTTTCCAAGGTAAGTAAGAGCCAAGCCTTTATTATCTAAAGCACGAATATGATGAGGATCTATGGCTAATGCTTTATCAAAATATTCTATAGATTCAGTATAGTTACCTAGACCTCCAAGTGCTAGACCCTTGCTAGTTAATGCACGTACGTCATGTGGATCTGTCCTCATAGATAATGCTTTATCATAATATCCTGTAGCCCCGGTATGGTTTCCTAGATTGTCAAGGGATAGACCTTTGTCAGCTAATGCATTAACATCCTTTGGATTTATTGCTAATGCTTTATCATAATATTCTATAGCCCCAGTATAGTTGTCTAACTTGAAGAGAACTAGACCTTTATTGTAAAGGGTCGTATCATTTCCGAAAATAACAATATCTTTTTCCGCTTTGGCCAACTCAAAGACACTAGAAACGATTATAGCGATTAAACATACAGTAAGGAACGAATCTAGAAGTATAACATCATCTTTCATAACGCTGTCTATGTTACTGAACTTTTGAGCTTATAGTTGTTGATATTTAATGGCGTTTAACGCATGCAGCCTCTTAGAGCCTATGATAGTGAAACACACATCTGAGTAAGAATGGCAAAGAGAACAGGCCTCAGCGGTACTGGATTTGCCATAAGAAATCTGGAGTATTCGCCAAGATTATGGAGAATCTTATAGAGCTCAAGATCCGATACAAGCAATCTGGTGAAAAACTGAAGGAGAAGGCTGTGAAGATACTGATGAACTCAGGCTACGGGTGTTTTGGCAAGGATATCTGTACCTAAATACTTGAGCAAATTGTTATGACATCGCACATTAAGCGTCAATAAACCAACAGTCGTAAGCAAGGCACTGATTCTTTGCTGGGTGGATAGGAGAACCTTCGTCACTTTACGCTAGCCTTTCAAAGGACTACAATCTACTATACGATGTTTCTGTAACGTAGGTGTCATGTTTCTGTCACGTTAGGAAACATCTGAACATATTCCTTACAAGTGTGCATTGTCATCCATATGCCTGGAGATGGCAGTTAGCCATGTTTGGAGATTCAGCTGGAGGTGGATTAGCATTAGTAACAATGTTAAACTGTGGGATAGAATTGTTTATGATGTCTGCGAACTGCTGGCTGTAACAGCACCTGCAGCTAAGATTGTAGTTGTTCACATGTCAGATGGGTGTTAGTTTCTTCTAAGCGAAATGTAGGAACATCATTCGTTATTCCAACGCTTAACCCAATAGCCTAATCTCGTTTCCTAATTAGTATGTTATTGTCTTCTACTTTTACTTCATAAGCTGATTCTGGTGTACTTGCAGGAGGGTTTATCACTTCTCCAGTCCTTATATCAAATTTGGCGCCATGTAAAGGACATTCAACTTCGTA
>JBAVTY010000465.1:0-1542 GCA_049696495.1 Candidatus Nitrosopolaris sp. | reverse complement strand
TATCCTAAATTCCTCAATCTAAAAAACGCTATAGCCAATTATTATAGAACAAGACGTTTTAAACTAGACATAACCAAATATTTGTTTAGGAAAGATAGTTAGCGAATTAATGTTATTGAGTATAGGAGGAACATCTTACCGCATTTTGTACAAGTGAAAGTCATGTTTCATAATCGATAAGAAATTCTCGATTGATTGTATATATGATTACGGGGATGTTGGCTTTGCGTCTAAATAGATGACCTTGTACTCTAAGAGGAATGAGAACATTCTCGAGGAGCTAGCCGAAATAAAAACTAAGAAACTCTCCCCTGGAGAGGAAGTTTCTTACACCATTAAGATAATCCCCAAGGAAAAAGGATACTACACCATATATGCAACGCTATACGATGACCGCCGAAGGATTGATCGGGTTTTTGATTCACTCTGGGTTGAAAAGTAGTGTTGTGCTGTACACGTGACAACTATTGTGGTAATGAATTATCATGTCTTTATTTGAGCTCCTATTGCGGCTTCGATCCTTCGTGTAACGAGACCATGAAGTACTTTCCTCCTTGCTTCATATTATCTAGTAGTATCTTTAGAAGCATACACGTAATGCTTCTAATTGATATGGCTAATATGAGAAATACGTAGAAAAAACATGAATCTATAATAAAAATACCTCACATAATTATAAAAATTGAACTTTGTACGTGGTTAACTTACGGCATACCAATGGCACTAGTCCACGTGTGGAAAGAATCCAGAATGTCTTAGCAGCCATATCACCTGAAGCGGCAGGCGGTAACGATATGTTTATAGCTTTGAGGGTACCATATATAACACTCGTATGATGGATACGATAACGACTAGTAGCAATAAAGTACTAACCCTGGTGGCGAAACAAGCAAACATAACATGCAGTGATATTTCTATAGGTACAATCAGATACCGACGTATGCAATCAAGTGAACTCTAAGGAATGAACAGTAAATGATTGCAATTGCTGATATCACGCCTTTTGCGGACATGTAATTACTATTAATAAGTACAACTAATCAATCATATATCTAGATATTAGGAGATTCAATCACGTAGTAAAGTAGTTAAAAAATTACAGACAGCATGTGTTCGCCAATAAAAGGTGAGCAGCAAATGTTATGGCCACATCGAGCAGCAGTAGAAAACTTATGCTAATTGGGATGATAAGTATCAGATCCAGTGCAAGGCGATTGAACAGCGTGCTTTTGATTCCAATGATTGACAAACCTCTGCTTATTCTCTTCTAGATTAGAACGTAAATTTAAAGTAAAATAAATCGTAAACTTGTCACTAATTTTACCGCATTCTCTGCACTCATCTGTATAAGATCGTCTGAAACCATATGCCTCTCCTACTACGCATTCGGGAGGCCAAATAATCTCAAACCACCGTCGTAGCCACGTAATTGACATAGGAACGGGCAGTTCTCGACGTTCTTCTAGTCGTTTAGGATCCGTCCATCTACAAAATCGAAAATGACGTTATTAATAGTTGTAGTGCATTCGTCGAATATATGGC
>JBAVTY010000464.1:0-2562 GCA_049696495.1 Candidatus Nitrosopolaris sp. | reverse complement strand
TATATTATAACAAAAAGATGCTGTGCTGTCAGTGTTAGGCACTTTCCGCGTCGCCCATGTCCCAACATTTTTCACATAAACTAATACATCGATTCTCTCTACCCTCCAGACGAAAAGGTTCCAAGCATAGACCGCATACATATGTCTTTTTCCTGGTCACTCTTCTAACACCCATTTAAGAACATCGCGCTGACCAATACGGTATTGGAATTTGAAACTGTTTTGTTCCTTTTTGATATGTTCATTTATTTCTTGTAACTTCTTCCTGATATCCTCTATTGTTTTCATTTCTACGAAAGCATTCCCCAATTCCTGTATCGCCGTACGCTCCCTGAAACAACCATCACATATTGTCTTCAAGTCTTCTGTTTTACTTGTGATGTTATATCCACTTTAACTTTTGGTCGTAGTCGTCAATAACATTATTACGCTATACCAAGTTTTAAAAACAATGGGTCTCTATCGCGGGAATTGCAAGCACTATTCCCCCCGTAATCTAGTATAATACAAGACCCGAACCGGACCCTAGACGGAATGTTAGTACTACGTTGTCTTTTCTGTAAGAGCATTTCAAACGCCTATAGAATTTGATATGAACCAAACACTTGATATACTATACACGACCATAATGCATGCTTTATGATGGCTAGGTAAGATAAAATTAAGTCCTATGAAGAGAATCTCGATAGTTACCTAAACACCAAGATTATGTAACTGCTAAGGAAAGTTGTATTTGTGAACTTGTGAGAGTTAGCAAACATGTTCTGTTGTGATGCCAGTAGTTTTGCTAGATTCTAACTTTGCAATAGCACTATCCGAGATGCTGGAACTCTTTGGTGTCATGATACTAAAATAATACTTATCAGTGCGTTCAAATGCTGTAACTGACTTGTACTTTTTAGTGGAAATGTCAAACTCTACTATTCCTGTATCAATCTTACCTTTAGTATAAACCATCGTCAATACTTCTCCAGACAACGGACTTAATGGTGCTATCGAAAACACATACCCCTTGTACAAACTCACAGGAAGAAGATGCTTCACGTCAGGAATGTATTCCACCGCTATAAGATATAGAAAAATATCCTTTATAGCAGAATACTCTTCAAATTCAATTTTCACAAGCTTGTTCCGAGACCTCCATGATATATATTTTCATAACTTGAGCCTTAATGGACGTGGTGAGGCCAGATTAGCTCCATAGGTAATGTTCGAAGTATGCCATATATCACGCGCTATGACAGGCTGATGTATTCAAATTGGTAGGAATCGTTGATTTAACAAACAATATCAGATCGTGTGTTACCATTAGTTCCAGTTGATTTTCTTTATATTCCGTGTCAAGTCGTTGTTCTTGCCTCGACATTGCATCAGGCCATATTTAAATTCTGTATTAAAAGTGGATACTCTAATCCAGTTAGTACCACGATTAGTCAAAATCTAATTCGACAACAATTTTAGACTACACCATGTTCATAGTATCCCTCAGTGAAGAAGAAGTTGCATATGTCGCCGGTATTGATATCATTTATCCTATTCTGAATTCTTGACGATCGGTATCCCATACGCTGTTATTGCTAGTTGATGTACACAGTATATACTAGCGTTAATTTTTACGTGTATATGTCCAGGGAGTACCGTATTTAGGGCCTATTCAATCAATCCAGTAATCCTATTTAGACTGGATTTCTTCAGATTTAAATTATTTTTCTAGAATTCTAGAAAAAGAAGCACAATTAGCAATGTACAGCGATCATCATACGCCGACGTAGCTTTAGAAAGTTAGAATCTTCCTGACATTCACAATCGCAATTGACTATACAATGACTTAGGCCTCACGGATCATCGCATGTTTAGTTCTAACTTCTTCTATTTTGTCACACAGTTGTTGCGAATGCTTGCGTTAATAAATTACACGAACTAAAAACAAACCTAATGTTAGACCATAACGAACTGTCCATTATTTGTAAAAAAATATTTAGTAAGGAATGGGATAGAACCATAGTCATCAAGAGGTACGGATGGAAGATGATCGATTACGATTGAAAAACTATACAAAGCCGAGTTAAAGTGATAGATGAGAGTTACCGGAGGCTTGTTGTTCTGTTTGTTATCTGGATGAAATAGGGGCAATTTGTAGCAGTGATTTGATTAACATTCTTACAGAGGGCGTTACCGTATTAAGGTAGCGATAAGAGATTTAGATTTGTGATTTGTAAACTCTTTCCGCTATAGGATTTTTGCTGCAATAGCTATGGTTATGCGGAACGCACAACCTTAACCTTCCCGTATTTGGGAAGTAACAAGAAGATATGTTTTTGTGTTCATTCATATCAATGTCTAATCTGTCTTATGACACTTGACTCACAACAGTAGCTACCAAAGCATTACCGATAGCTGTCAAAAGTTATAGGCTGGAAGATAATAACGGGTTATTGTATCTGAATGCTTAAAAATTGGTGTATATGTCTTAGCTATCTGTGAGTATTACAATCTATAACGATACTGATATGAAACAGGCTGGATACATCTTGCTTCAAGTTGACGCTGCGGTAATCGCAG
>JBAVTY010000463.1:0-6789 GCA_049696495.1 Candidatus Nitrosopolaris sp. | reverse complement strand
TATCCTAAATTCCTCAATCTAAAAAACGCTATAGCCAATTATTATAGAACAAGACGTTTTAAACTAGACATAACCAAATATTTGTTTAGGAAAGATAGTTAGCGAATTAATGTTATTGAGTATAGTTGTCCTATTTTTGTAAGAATTATAAACAACTTATGCAACATTATATTGAGCCGCTGCTGCCGGTCTGCCGATGTTCCCCTACCGGTAACGGCCTGTGAAGCGCAATGATGCTATCGACAATAACAAGCTTAGCTTTATACTCTTCTATCGATTTCCCCAGGTTCTGTATTATTAACTCGAGGTGATTGCTGTTATAGATTTTACACACATATATCTTTCGTAATACCTTCTCTTGAGGTTCATTTACCCCTCTATTCTCAGCTATTTGATGGATTCTTTCGGCTCTGAACGTGTTCTCAGTGTCTATGAATATCACATTGCCTCCAAGACCACTTTTATCTACGGGCATGTTAGCCGTCACACATAGAGTGTAACATAACTGACTCTTCCCACTTCCAAACTCCCCGGCAAACTCTGTCATTGCTTGACTTTCGATTCCTCATTTGAAGAATGAGTCAAGCTTTGAAGAACCTGTTGTACACCTTAGTAGGTTCTTTCTTCTTTCCAAAATCGCCTCGGCTGTTGAAAACTCTGGCAAACAACCCAGGATCAATTAGAGCTTTTTTAGCTTTCATTACCAGCTCGAGCGCAGTCTGTCCGTCAGCGTCTGCTAAGACGCCGCCAATATCGATAAGCTGATGATGAAAGAGTATTCCGTTTATGTTTTCTTTGATTCTATCATACTTCTTGTTAGAGAGTAAGATAATTCTACAATGCATATACAATATAATGTTATTACTAAGAGAAGAGGTGAAAAGAAATAAAATTAGTTTACATGACAATGGCATTACTGTTCGCAACAGCAGCGATGATAGGAACAATGATGGGAACGCAGTTTGCAGATGCTTGGTATCATGGCGGTCACGGACATGGACATGGACACGGACACTACGGCGGTCACATACCGGCTATGATAAGCGGCGGTGGCGGCGGTAGTAGCGGAAGCAGCGGCGGTGGCGGTAGCGGCTATTAGCAACCATACAATTTTTTTATTCCTATCAAGTTAGTTTATCCAGCAAATCTCATTCGACGCGGCACTTGCGTTGTATGTGCTTGAGTAGTTATTGATTTAATGACACCTAGTTTGATTCTATTGTGTCTTGGCACGGTTACACGTCTACCGTCAAGGAAACTAACTTACCTTAGCATTAGTCGGTAGTAGTTCACTAGTTGTCTGTTGTTTTCGTAACTTCACTTCTAAATATTTGAAAGTTATAGATAGCTATAGCTCTTTGCGTTTGGCCGCGCTTCAAGGGACAAAGATTGGTGCAGCCGCCGGCCAGTTACAATGTAATAATTAATGTGACAATGACCCAAGAATTTGACGCGGTCTTTGGATATTTCGTCAGCAAGAATAGAAGCATTTTACCAGACTGGTTTACGGAGGCTATCAGTATAAGTTGAAAGTAGTATGATGGTAGGAAATCCGTAGTAGTTTCTTCTTAACAGGGTGTTTATGGCTAGATTAGCCCCGTAATCTTTAGACGATTTCATTATTAATGGAAATTAGACCTTGCCTAATTTACTGCCTGCGTGATTTTAAGACTGATTTGCGGAATATTTCTAAAACACACTATCTTCGAATTGTTGCCGGACGACTGTTTTAGCAGTCTTGGGACGGTTTTTATTTTTTCAGCAGAGGAGATTTCCTCCGCTGACGGTTCGGTTTTTCCTTCAAACATGGTACGTACTATTCCAATTGGTACAGCTATATACAAGGAACTGCCATCGTAATTTTGATGTATGTCTTTGGACTATAATAAAGGCAGATATTTGCCACACCTTCTCTAATTACGATAAATTAATTTCCTACTGTATCGACATTGTCTGTTGTTTTAACGCGTTAGTGGAGAGTTGGCTTAAGTGTCACTAGGGTTGGCATTTATTAATTTTGTATTTTGACCTTGGAAAAAAACCGCTTAATTAACATTCTACTGCTTCAACTAACTACCCTGACCATAGAAATACAATATTTGCAAAGAAATTGTATGCTAAAACTTAAAACCAGGAGTTGTGCCTGATCTCTACTGCATATCTGAATGAGGTATCTAATTCATGGTATCTAAATAATCATGTAAACGCAAATACTTTGAAGATCTTTTATGTTTACAAAAGACACTATTGACGTATGAAGGGTTTAAGTCAAATTTCAGAGATGTTTTAGGCGAAAATTAGTTCATCTAACACATTTGCACGAAGTAATTCAATAGACAATACATAGATAATACATATACCCTAATAACATACACAAATCGAAATGAGGAAAGAAGTTAAAAAGAAAGGTGAGGAAAATGATTCTCCCGGTTCTTCTGATTTATTGAAAAGGGTACGTATATCTTATCTTGTGAGTTCTAGCTTGGTAATCGTGTTTGCAGTCAGCTATGGTTATTTAGAATATTATTATATTAACGATCCCGTCATTGGAAAAACAGCGAATCTAACAGTAAAGGGTGGCACGCATAGAGTTGCTACTCCGATAATAGGTGGACTTTATTCTTATCACATCTATCCTATGATGGTAATTTTTATTCTTGTAGGTTTCGGACCTTTCTTTGATAGTATTAGTTTTAACATACTTGGTCGGCATGAGAGAAGGAAAGCTGCAGCTTTGGGAGTAGCTAATGTTATATCTGCCATGTTAGTTGAAGACTTTACATGGTTTTTTTATAGGTGGTGGTTGCCGCTAGATAATGATCCAAAGAAAGGTTTGTTAATACAAGCTTCTGATTGGACAACAAAGAGTTTGGGTTCTCTACCGGTATCGCACATACACCCGTTTGGTAACTTCGTTATACCTTACTGGTATATTATTTCAATTGTCATTGCGGGTATTTTTTATTATTATGCTTTTAAAAAATCCAAACAGAACATCACGACAGAAACCAACCACGCCTGATAATGTATCAAACTATTGCAACCTTAGATTTGTTGGTATACCTGCATTTTCTAGCCAGTGGTTGCTGTTGCTGTTGTTATTTGTACATAAATTATGCGAATTTTTCACCGGCAGGGCGGGGATTGATGCCATGAACGAGGAGAACTTAGTTACCTAAACTCCGAGATTATGTAACTAAGTGTTATTTTTTTATAAAAAGTTTTAATAATTAATGCTGCATATGGGTGAAGGAACAAAAGCTATTCAGTTTCAATCCGACTGTCTGAAAAAGAACAGTTTGACCTCGATAACATGACAGTATATCTGATTCTACCCTGCTTAGCGACCAATACTGAACCTTGATAACCATGTCAGGATTCAATCATACAGTTGTCGAGCCAACATGGACTTTACAAAAAGTGAGATATTTGACATCTAACTAGGTTAGTATCAGAGGAAATCGACACTTTGAATGTATCACAAGCAAGCTTCAATTCTGTCTAGTCAGTCCCTCACTATACCCCTGAAGCATATTAACAAGAAAATCTACATCTTCTTCCGATCCTGCTAGTTTGCCAATCTTCACACAATCTCTTATATCTCTAGAGTTCTTCCATACTGCTCCAGCTAGGATACTTGCATGTCCTCCATTCACGTTGTGACGCAAGAGCACTTGCCTCGTAATTTCACAGAATTGTTCGAAGGTATATGCTTCTAGCTTTACAATAAAGAATCTAGACTGCAATGGCACCGATATCTTTCTGGCGTCATTGCTTGTTGCAAATACTGATGTCTGTATATGCGTAGTCCTAGTCTTACCATATTTGGTCTCAGTAACTATACCTGTCTCCATTAAATTCAACAAGAATGTTTGATCTTTAGGAGACATCTTGTCAATTTCGTCGACAAAGAGGTACCGTGGCTTATTTGCAAATAGATAATCGACCATTCCAGCTTTAGTAGAACTAGTACCGTCTGCAAAATAAGTGTCCTTTACCTGATGCATTAACGATGTCAGAAACATGGTCTTAGCTGATGCAGGTGGACCTACCAAAAGGATATGAATTGCTGAGTCGGCGTCCAGAGCCATTTTAAAGAGCCGCTTGATATGGTTGTAGCCAACAATATCGTCGAAAAGCGCATTAGCGTGTGTATTAATGAATTTAGAGAACAAATTACAAAGCTTCATTTCTTACTAACCTTTCATAAAACCAATTGTGAATCCCACTGACAAACTGCCGGTTAGCGGAATACCAAAATTTGCTGCTGGATCGCCGCTGTTAGAACGAGAGATCTGAGTTGTCGCATTTGCAAGTGTCGCAACAACATTGTATGAGAGCTGTGGAATCTTATTCCAGTTTATGGCGACTATCTGCTGGTATTGTAGCTATAGCTAACATTAATAGCGTGATAATAAGAACTAATGAAACAAAGTATGTTGTAAAATCGCAGAACGGTAATGGCGATTATGATATTTCTTTAACTGACTTAGGCTGGATTTGTTCATGTCCTGACGATAAATTTCGTGGCGTGAAATGCAAACACATTTTCGCTGTAGAGATAAACGACTATATACATCAATACCGCTTTCTCTATTTCTTTTAGTGCAACACTGAACATAATCTTTCCCCCAGGATTTATAAAAGAATTATGTATGGGTTTCTAATTCTCAATATAGAGAGCATTCATTTTGATTTACTCAACGATCTAAATCGACAGACGTTCGAATATGGTCAGATCTCTTTCCTTAACTGAACAGATTGTATATAATATTTACAAATTATCTGCTACGACTGAAAGTAAGCGGAGTCAAAACCTCCATAAATAAAAGATCGTCCTTGCCACTCAGCGTCTTGGTCTTGATGCGCCAGTTACAATATAATTAATAGAATCACCCACATAACAAGCATGGTCTGAAATACGCTCCAAATATTTCAATATTAATATGGCGGATCCATAGCATCTAGGGTTTGTTTCTTCGGCATTGACTTTGTCCTGTTCCCTCTCATTTTTTGGGATAACAAGCCTTTGTAGGTATTTCCTATATAATGTGTCCACCGTATCATCCATTTCATAAAGCTTAGAAACTGCATTTTTGTCTCTTGACTGTAATGCAGCAACGCTAAGCAAAATCATTTCCCTTACTTTTTTTGCCATTTCTAAAACTGCTGTTTTATCGCAGTCATTATAAGTAAAGCCGATTGTTTCGAGCAAGTCCGCAATATCGTAGGAATAGCGTCCGAACCTTGAAAATCCATAAGAGATTTCTATACAAGATCTTATCATCCTTAGATCGCTAGCGACAGGCTGGTATCTTGCTATCAGTTCTACTGCAAGATCGCTTACTTCCTCTTGCAGTATCCTAAGTCTTTCTGACCATTCAAAAATTCGGCTTTTTACATTGAGGCCCTTTTCATATGATTCCATTGCAGTAAAGACTGAATTCTCAGATATATTGGCCATATCCAATATAATATTCCGAATATGGTCAATCCCTACATCTAGGAGCCGAGTCATTTAAAATAATAACGATCAGCAGGACTATATTATTTTAGTATTGAAAATCAGATCCTCCGTTAATGCCCCTTATACAATGGATGAGATGCAGTATGGTTAGCAATATTCCAAATGCTTTCAGCCATGCTAGAGCTGTAGTATTTCTATAAGGTGGATATCGAAAATGGCTACAGTTCAAACTACTGCTGGGAGAGCGTAATTCACAACAAGGATCTTTCTATACTGCATCTCGATTGTTATAGCGTGCCAAATTATGAAGAGTCTAAATGCCAATCGTACTTGAAGTGTTTAGTTTCGATTACAAAAAAAGATAACGACGACATGAAAAATTACTAATTAACCAGCAGATGGTTGGTCTGGCAGTTGCATAGACCTCTGGCTAATTAGGTAGTTTTCCATTAGAAGATATGACATATAAAGTTCATTATAGAAAAGCTTAACATATAATTACGATAATATAAAATGATTTGAAGGGTGTTAAATTAATATCGTATATTATTAATGGAATATTATACACGCAAAGCTACGTATAATACGTGCCGATTTTGTTTTCTTCTCACCTTTTATTATCATAGAAAGGACTAGACCCGCAAACACGTACAGGGATTCTTTGTCTTCGATGATCAACTAGAATCTCTGACTTCACGTGCTTCAACGAGACATATTTCAGTATGACTGACAACTTGGCTTTTCGTTTGTTAACTGCGAGCAAATCTAAAGGATGTCGTGTCTGTCCCATGATGCGATATCTTTTCTAATAATTTCAGTTGAACCTTTTTTGGTGTTGATTGTATAACCTCTCCATCTGCGGGTTGGTGTGCAGTACTTCTATCCCCATTCATACCCCCAATACCTAGCCTGTATTTATAGAGATTTCTCCATTGCCATAACCAATAACTGTATATGACTATAAATCAGTAACCCAATTTATTTTAGCCTGTTAGTATTTCAAATATTTTTTAATGCCACGGACAAATTATGGGCTTCATCAATGGGAACATTATGCTCTAGATCTCTACGCAATTAACAATAATCGATTTACGATACAATCCTTAACTATTTTTCTAAAGATCTTATTAGATTGAGGAGCAATGACAAAGATACAGATGGTTCTGAATTCTCGTTAAAAAGGTTTTCACCACGGAGGGGTTGTTGCCTAATTCGATATCGCATATCGTGTCACCTTTAGTCCCAGTTTGTTTGCACATTGCAATCTGTTAAGCACTTCTATGTTCCAGCCTATTGATTTAATTAATCCAAATCTTTTCTGA
>JBAVTY010000462.1:0-9326 GCA_049696495.1 Candidatus Nitrosopolaris sp. | reverse complement strand
CTACTTTTATATTTTGTTTTCTTACATTGTTCTTTGGAATGATAATCGAACCGTTAGCAACTCTCTGAACAAGAAACCCCAAATCAACATCTTCATCTTTTGCAACTTCAACCATCTCTTCTGTTGCTATTCCTCTCCTGGCACTACTCATTTGGGTAACCATTTCTAATACAACTGCTGCATCTATAACGGGCACACTTATAAAAATATATTCCGAGCCTAATTACGAATTTATGAGAATTAATAACCCATCCCACAGACTCTTCGCAAGCATACGATCGACGATAGGTACCAACAGAGTTGTTGAAATACATGCAAAAGTCATTTTCCAACTGTCTATGGTTGACTGACCACTTTACTTAACTACTTACTTGACCTAGAATGTCTTTTTGGTTAATCTGCCTTTAAATCACGTTTAAGATTACCTGCTTGTGTTACGCTATTTATTTGTACATCGTCACTTCTAGTGAGTATTTTTGAAAATGTTGGTCTGGCATCTTTTCCTAGCGTTATTGCTTCCTTGCCTCTTCTAAGGAATGAAATTGTCATACCGTTATCGGTAAGTTTCTTTGCAAATTCTTTTGCCATTTTTAATTTATCAAATAAGCCCATTTCGTCATCAGTTGTTCTGAAAAATACTGGCTGCAAAAGATCCACCATTATTTTATTTCCATAATTAACTATCTCTATTTTTACGGCTGGCTGGCCTTCTATATCAAGTTTAATCGTACCTGTTTGTGCTGTCCTCATGGATCTGACTAGCCAATCTGTTACAGGATCTTGCACCTTTATGTCAAGATTGTTATCATCATGCATACACATCTCATTTCTTAGCTTGGTTATTTTTATCATATGCCTCGCTTGTAATTATTATCTTGCCATTTATTGTCCATTGGACACTGCCCAAATGCTTACCACCGGGCCATTCGGCTTTTGGTATATCGATTGTGAGCTTCTGGAAATCATAAGTCATCGACATATTCTTGCCAACCAATCTATCAATAATTTGTCCAGTTAATTCAGCCCATTGATTCCTGGTTGCTTGTGGCGCATTGTCACTAGAAATTTGATTCATGACTTAACATATCGACATCCTTGTTCTTAAAAGTATCAAGCGTCTACAAAGCACTAAGATAGGATTGAAATTTAATACCTGACATGTCTTATTGATAAATACCGGGTTAGAGGCTGACTAAGATAGGGATCGGAATAAAGTCGCAAAAAGTTAACTGGTTAAGTGGCGCTGATTTCGTAGTTTAGTCAAATCTTTGGCTGGAATTTCGCCATGAGATAGGTCAAACTTGCGCTCTACATCAGTTTTTTCATGTCTCAAATAGTATTATTCTACTTGATCGATATTTATTACACATATTTGAATTGGGATAAATTCGTATGGCAGTGTAGACGAAACCATGTTCCAGGCCATAGCTCCAGGGATGGCAACTCCGACATTGACATAGTAATACTACAGCTATCACATGGCGGCTACCACATCTCCATAAATAAATTGAGAGGTAGATCTTTCTAAATCATCGCTCAATCACCATGTTTGGTGAGGACTTGTTTGGCGAAGACCATTTTTAATTCGCTTAGAAATTTGTAGATCACTACCTGGAGCTCTTCAGGATCTTACTGTGCAAAGGCTGACGTTTGTATTTTTAGTGCCTAATGCACTCTCGACTAGAAGATTGATATAAAATATTAACAAGACCTCCATGCGTCTGTGGACCCATCGGTGCTATTATTTATCCCGAATGAGATTATCAGCTAAAATACACATCTAAAGATAAAAACAAAAGTTGGACTAAGCACCTCTACAAACCCACATAATTCGATAAAGGGGAGTGAAAGAATTTTCTTTTCATATTGTTCTTATTCCGTTAATACGGACGCCAAAAATTTTATTTTTTATTCTTGTCGGTGTTCTTCCATCTTGTTAAGACATTCTTCGTTATCTATCCTGAGTCGTATTCTAGTAGTGGGTTGTTTTCATCAGGGCAGATAACAATTCTGTGATTGTACTGTTTCCGCTCTGCTAACACTCATAAGTTAGAATTCTACACCACAATTGCATAGGTGGTAGACAATTACAGTAGCATTTTATGCAACGCCCTCCAACAGAAGAAACGGTCGAGTATATGTGAATCAATTATTAATATTGGAAGATAGAATCCAGGCACCGCCAACAAAAATAACGATATGCGCGGGACTCGCGACAGAGCAATAACACCATAAATGATTGGAGTCACTTTTTTTATCCTACGACTTATTTCTATATACAATGAAATGTGCCTGCTGTGGGACGGAGATGTCACCAGACAAGGAATTGGAAAATATAATAATCTACAAATGCAAAGAATGTGGGTTAAGCAATTCTAAGCTAAAGGACACTCCCTAGCATAGGAATGCTATTGCGTTTTTCTTATATATGAAAAAATAGGTGGTTATGTTGATAATATCTAGTCCGTGACAATTTTGATTTATTTATATTTAGATTCCTGATTTTTGATTATGTTTTGGAATTAGTGGTCACTTTCAGAATACAGATAATAACACAATGCTGCCACTAAATAAGTGTGCCGTGGAGATCGCAAATTGTACCACACGTTGTAGATCAGGTGCCGTCTGAATATAATTCATATCTACTATTCCACCGCATCCTGTCAATGGTGCGAGACTGTCAAGTAAATCTTTAATCGTATGTAGTGGTAGATTTAACGAATCAGCTAAAGCTGTTATTATAGCTCCATTTGTGGCTGGGCTAAGTCTGTCTTATCATTATCTAAGGTGGTAACTTCTAAGATCATTTTATATGTTCCTGGATGAGAAAATATCTGACCATTGACGATTATTGGGCTACTAGGATCGGCAATCCAAGCATTTGTCAAATCATCAATGGTCGCACCAATAGTATACGTTGCAGGTGAACTTATGCTGCTACTGTTTTGACGAATATTGATATTGATAACACCATCATGCGAATGGAAAAATTCAGAGAGAACGTGTTTCCTATCTTTAGAAATATCCATTCTTACAGTTACATGAATTATTTTTTGGTTTGTATTCTGATCTACAAAGAAGATCTTCATTAATGCATTCTGACCAACTCTAACTATTTTTGGCGTAATGACACGATTTTTCTATCTCCAATACTTGCAGCTAGCGGCATCATCATATCTTGAGACAGCACTTTTGGGATCGAACACGAATTGGCAGTTAATATCAACCCAACAAGAATAGCCGTCGTAGCGAAATTGGCAATAAGAGATCCCTTTGAGGACGGTATTAGGAATTTATTCTGTAGCCAATCGAAGCTCGCTAGTAAATTCAATTATCCGTATACAGGTCAGTGATCAGTATCATTAATATCTTGTTATAAATTGGGAGAGATGTGTTCAGTTGACAATTGAGCCCAAACCTAGAATCCGGCTAGGGTTGACTGCGGATTGGTAGTGGGTGCGCTTGTTGGGTATTCAATTAAAGTGGTCAGAGTAGTGGCCATAATAATCGGTCTGTTTGTCGCCGCCTCAGCGTATTCGGAATATCACGGAATAATAAGTGTTGATTCGCTGAATCGCCTTACAAGCAGTATCGCTGAATCGCCATACATGGACAGCAATCACGATAATTCATATATCAATGTTGGTGCGGGACATACCGCCGCATCAGTTTCTGATTTTATTCCACTGACATCTAGTATTTCGTTTATCCTGGGAATAAGGGGTTAGAAAGAATCTCCGCCTGCTATACGAGATAAAACAAGGGTCGTAGGATATTAGAGTATTAACTGAATTCCCTACTGTTGCACCAGATTTCTGATTGACCATCCCTATCCTGTTCGCTGTATTGGTGGAGGTAACCATGTTCCGTTAAGAGTCTGTCGGTCCGGCCAATACAAACGCAAAACCATATTGAATAGAATATGGATGCTAGTTGAAGATGGTAGCCAGTTGTTCTCTTTTGCGTTAGTTTTCGCTTCTTGAACACACATCTCAATTCTAAAATGATAATAACAAGTCCAGTAAGACTATATGACATGAAAATTTCGGCATGTACAGTTCGATAGAAGATATTTGCGATCAAGTAATAGAACTTGACGACTCTATCAGATTTGCCGGTTTTGCCACCAATGCGGGAAAGACAATCGCGTATAAATATAGAAAGGAAGTGGCTCCATTGTTGACATCAAACGAAACACAGCTATCTTTTATCGACTCTGCATTAATGATGAGAATTAGAAAAGATATGGAGTCAAAACTTGGTAAGGTGATATGCTCTATTGCATTATATGAAAAAGTAACACATGCAACAATATTGTTGAACAGAGAAGATTATCCTATTCTCATGATCTCCTTTGATAACAGCAACAAAAGGACTCATCATGAGTCACTAATTTTGGATGGAATATTGCCACTAGTTTCCCGTTACTTTACCAGGACCTAAAATGATCTCTAACAGATAGAGGTTGCACCGAGCAGGGTTGGTTCTAACTTATTTCTTCAGGTGATGAAATGAGCAGTCCCGCAAATACTACTGGGAAGCGGCGCAACAATGAAATCAAGCAACGGTTATATTTTTTTAATACAATAATTAGACAACCGTTTATGTCACGCTGGTGATTTTTCTGGATCGATATCATAAATGTCCGATTCGACCGTCACCAAGAACGAAATGAGATAATTTACTGCGGTTAGCAGAATCCGAATATTGAATTGAAGAACAATTCAATCTATTATCAAATTGCAATGATATACCGAACTCGATCGTGGTACTCGAGACCGGCAACCGGTCGTCATGCCTTGGCGAGACATGGTGAAAGCGATAGTAGAGACCTGGTATCCAGGTCAGGCCGGCGGCCAGGCGATCGCCGAGATCCTGACCGGCAGCGTGAACCCGTCCGGCCGCCTACCTGTCTTCCAGGTGAGCCTCGCCCAGACTCCTCGCCCGCAGCTCGAGGGCCTCGGTACGCCGTGGTCTCCAGCGGATAGATTCGATCAGGGCACTCCCACGACCATCCTGTACGACGAGGACGCCGAAGTCGGCTATCGTTGGTTCGTCAAGACCGGCGCGAAACCGCCCTACGCCTTCGGTCACGGGCTGAGTTACACGCGCTTCGCATACAGCGATCTTAAGGTCAGCGGCGGTGACACGGCCAGCGCCACATTCACAGTCACCAAGACCGGCGAACGCGCTGGTGCAGACGTACCTCAGCTGTACCTGACCGAAGCCACCGGCGACAAGCGCATGCGCCTACTCGGCTTCGAGCGGGTCGAGCTGCAGCCTGGCGAGTCGCGCCGTGTGACCGTGACAGCGGAGCCGAGGCTCATCGCCCGCTTCGACACAGACGCCGGCCAGTGGCGCATCGCCGGTGGCACCCATCAGATCGCGCCGGGCAAAACCGCCGACGATCTCGTAATGACGGTCGAGGCACCGATGATCGAAAGATGAAGTTCGCTCGTTCAGGTATATTACTTCATGCTATATTGGACGAGTCGCATTGAGATTATGATACAAGTAAGATAGGCCCATGAAGTCTGGGTTTTGATGCGAAGTCGCGTCTAAAAATATCCTGAATTATGTAATCGCTAATTCATAAATAGATCATTTCCTCCGGAGAAAAGTATTTATCGATACAGGACGCGATAACTAGGCATGATGTGTTTAAGATGAAAATGACACGGTCTGAATTTCTCAATGAGCTTGAAAAAATATTGCAAACTATTTCTAGGCAACGTTCGGATACTTCTGATAGAAAAAAAGAGTTGGCCGAGTTTAAAAATCTGCAAGTAGATAAAAGTTTCAAAGCAGTATTGCAAGAAGGGGATTATCTCCTATCTCAAATAGAGACCGAACAGAGCAAGATAATCAAAATGATTAATGAGGAACGTGATCTAATAGCATAATCAATATTCGATGGTTTCTCCTGCAAAAATGTTCCACTTGTCTGATATGAAATCACATTAGAGAAAAAAATAATCCGATGTTATGAAAAAAGCATTCCGACCCGAAAAAATGCGATTAAAAAATAGAAATCTGGAGGGACAATTTTTATGTTGTAGCATAAGTCATACGAACAATTATGTGGATTTCCAGTTTCAGTTACGAAAGCATTTATTAATAATCGTGGGTTCCGTCCGGATATTGACTCATATCTAACATATCGAACCCCAACTATAGCGTAATAGAACAGTATAGCAGTAACATCAAATACCTCATAATAATAATTATAAGTAAAAATGGAGGTAGAACACGTTGGCATTGAGACATTATCCCGTCAGAGCGCTACTTTTACGATCAAGTGTGGATGGTGGGCTGGCCGGAAAATCCTAAAACTCGTAAAAAAATATCGACGTCTATTTGCTTTTAGAAGCGAATTTAATGAAATCGTAATTGGTATTAGAGGAATAACTGATAATAAGACACAAGAAATATACAAACTCTTGCAGCAAAATGGTGCGAAAGAAATACGCATGACATCTGGATTATCCGCAGGACATCTTTAGAAACATTATATACCCTTCAGTGTCTCGAAGACACATGTTCAATAGAATAATCTTGAGAAAACATATGCTAGAGTGAGTCTTCAAACCGAATATATTCTTTGAAGACCTTGAAGGCAATTTAATTTGACATACGTCTTTGCAATATATTTCGTGCCGGGAATAAAACTGATCCGTTCGAGAAATACTCTTCTCTTCAATTTCTCTACGCTATCTTTAGTACCAATATGTGCAAGGGTAGAGAGAGCCTTCCAATTCTTCTGGAATATTAGATGATACACACGCAGATAACAATATGTTAGAAGCGACGCTCCCTTACAATGTGTCTTATATACAAACAGTAGGATAAACCCTATTGATAACACCACGAAAGGGGTTTAGACATAAACCAGATTTGTTTTATTGAAATCGATCCATTGACCCGGTTGGCCATTACTTATTTCTTCGACGGTGTCTTGTTGCAACGGTCGCAGGACTTGACAAACACCAGAGGACGTTGATGTAGCGCTTGGCTCAAGCTCTTCAAAGTCTCCTCCCAGTAAGACGAGGTGAACAAGCCAGCAAGCCTCGTCCAACTTGGAAGGGAAAATACCGATTTTGTTATAGATGTCTGTTTGCAATAATAGTATCAAATAATGAAATAAAATAGATGACGAATTTTGTTACTCTCTTATGGGATGCTCTTATAAGAATCCAAGATACTATATGCGCTAAACTCGGATAAAAATGACAAGTGCAGCTGCGCACACTACTTCTCACCGAAATGTTCCCTCATAGTCTTCAGAGGTGTTAAATTCTCTGCCACATGCGGTTTCTCCAACCAGGCTTGCCTTCGACCATTTCAACATATCGTATCAACTTTCTAGCCACTCCTTTAATCTGTCTATCAACTCATGTTTGCGTGCGGAAGAGCACATCGCTGTGTTGAGCTGCCCGTTCTTCCACATGACCACTATTGTTTTATCGCCATCAATTCTATGCTTTTCAAATGCCTTATAGATGTCTATATTTAGTTTGTTGGATATATCGTTCATGTCGTTTCCTCCTTTTTACTCCAAGTATCAATATGGGCTTGTAGATGTTGCTGAACATGATTCCTGTAGCTAGACACTTGAAGAAACTTTTGGCCACATTTTATCTATGTGCAACATGTTCGGCTTTTTGTTTGGCGTCGTCATACTCATGTTTACATTTGGTCATGCCTCGACCCTCTCGAATTTCCCTCCTAAGCATTGTTTACCATCATGAGTATGGTAACGATCACACTTCACTCCGCTCTCCAATTCTTACCTACCGATCCTTGATCCAGCAAAATCTGAAGACTGAAAAGGTCCAGAGTACTATTATGTTTCGATGGATGTTCCATCACTAATGTCCTGTCGTAAGGACCGCTCGAAATCTTGCTTTACCACTCATCATTTGATCAAACGCCTCCGCTGCGCTTTCCAGAGGAAAGATCTGATTCATTGAACACACCTGAAAGCACACTAAAAGAAAGCGTGTCTTGTGAATCGATCGATGTTCCGCTGGGTCAACCCACTACTGATCTACGTCCGGAGAGGAAGAAGTTCGGAGACAATTCCAGTGGTTCATCAGACCCACCAATAATGATTAGCTTTCCGTTGACAGCCAGACCACCCAATACCACACTCATTGCCTTTCCACTTGGGACCGTTCCAAGAATCATCTTGGCACCTCCGAGCTTGACAAGCTCTTCGACAGGATTCTGAGATTTGCTATCAATGTATTGTATCGCACCGAGCTTTTTCACAAGCTCTTTCTTATCCTTTCCTCGCGCAATAGCAATGGTCTTGAAACCCATCTTGGCAGCGACTGAAAAAATACAAGTAAAACCCGATAATGCTTACGCCCGTATTGTGGCGACGAATATGCTGATTAATAGCATTCAAGAGTAGCCCAGAATATGTCACCCCGGTTTCTGTATTTCACTTTCCGTATACAGTGAGACTGACTATTTATGAGAAACCAAGCTTATGTCAATTTCTATTGTATGACACTATTTCATTGTTTTATCTTTTCTAAATATGTATACGTACAAGTGTATATTATACTAGAAGACGCGTCTTTGTTCATAACATTTTGTCTAGTAGTAGTCCTTTGGGTCAATTGATTATTATGTTAAGACCGGATAAATTGTACCCTATATTTTATAGTAAAAATATATCATGTTCATTTAAGAAATTGAAGTACAGATGCAGTGGCGATATTATCGCCAAAATACTAGATGCAGCTCTTTGTGGAGAAACCAAGTCAAAAATAATGATGCATGCTCATCTCAATCATATACAAATTAAACGATATATTCCTCACGTACTTTCTGAACAGCTTATGGAGAAAAGAAGTAATCCAATAGACTCGTCTTTTTTGTATGCAACAACGGAAAAAGGGCGTATATTTCTACAGAAATATGAAAAAGTACAATTAAATCAAATAGAATAAAAATACGGGCCATCCGATTTGACTTTGTCTTGTGAAATACAGAAGTCTCACCGGCTCTATAATAATTATCTCTTTAATATAAAATAAACATTTCAGTCGCATTTTCTTGCCATGTTACTCATGATCACCTAATGATCGTTTATTACTGATCCTTTTACACATCAAATAATATAGCTTTGTACGGAATTGAAATATGCCTCGCTAATTTTGGTGCAAACAGTGGAGCTTCTGATTAACGAGTTGTTACGTACAAGATGAAACACAATCTGAGACAAGAAAGAGAAGGAGATTCACTGTATTACATCCCACTCCTTCAATATTCTGGAGAATTCCTTCATCTTCCTTGGTGAAATACATGTGTTTGCT
>JBAVTY010000461.1:0-6174 GCA_049696495.1 Candidatus Nitrosopolaris sp. | reverse complement strand
AGAAAGTAAAACCTTTTTCGAAACATTTCGGCATATCATCAGCAGAGCAACATTAGCGCCCAGTTTAGAAATGATTGGATGGTCGGGATTCGTACCTACACTTGGGATGCTGCCAAGGGAATCTTTTATTTCGTCATATATCTGGGCTAGATTATACATACCTTCTAGGATGTCTAATGCTGTCAACTAGGATAAAAAGTCTAATGCAACTAGGATAAGCAGATAGCTAGTCTATAAAGAAAAGAACGCAGCAACGTGTCATACCTCAAGATAGTAAACTTGAAGCATTAGTTGAAGATGACAAGGATAATACAGTCGACAAACATGACTGGTCATTGAAGCTGCAGACGGCGGCCAACCCTAAAGCCCCTTTTTTAAAGGCGCATTCTGTAGTGTCATAATAAACACAAGTTTTGTTGATTTGAGAATAAAGGTCGAAAACTTTTATTAATAACGTTCCAAGTGTTCTCGAGGGCACTATGATTAACGAAAGTATTGGAAAAAGCTTGCCATACAAGGGCTGCAACCTAAACAGTAGACGTCATGATCTCTTGAAATGCCTTTTGATACACGTGTTGTTGTTTGTTCGAAAGTAATCAGAGAAGGGTTGAATAAGTACATACGTCTATTTCCTCTATTGTCGCTATCAACTAAGAGAAATTGAAAAACTCGAATAATGAATAACAAATAAAACTTCAAAAATATTAAGTATTAATAGTAAATCCGAATCCTCTAGTCCACCTTCAGAAGCGATCAATCATAAGGTAGAGAGAAAGGAGTTCTACTTAATCAACGGATTGCAAACACAGGACAGTACACACGATGACATCGCCGGCGATGCTTCCTAAAAAAATTCTTTTGCTGGTTTAGTCATACCCTTAGCTCCAGTTTCGATAAGATCCATATTCTTTTCTTCAGCATAATCAATTATCGCCTTAGCAATAATAACAAGTTCACGTGTTCGGTATTCTCAAAAAATGCATCTAGGAATTTTACTAAAAAAAGTCAGTCTTTTAGCCCCCTTTAGTATTGTCCGTAGTCAATAACAATAGTCGATAACAATCTTTCCTATGTAGTTCGAACAGTGCCTTTTTGGAATCTGATTTTCCGATATATCAGATTCCGAACAGTACTTTTGCATTCTTGAACATTATAAGATCTCTATGTTGAGTATTTAGTTCAATCTTTTGGAAAAAATTAAGATAAATGCCCATGTCAGAAATCGGCCAATCTGTCCCGTATAAAAGATATCGTGGCTCGCGACCTACATAATTCAACAACTCGGTTACTCTTTTTGCCAGGCATTTTTCGGATTCTGGTCTAATACTACCAAAAAACAATCCTGATATATCACCGTATACATTTTTGTTCTTGTACAATATTTCTTCGCAGTCTAAAAACCACGGGTTTCCTAAATGACACATGACTATTTTTAGATCTGGATTATCAACTGCAACATCATCTATGTTTATTGGATGTGAAAAACGCAGTTTACCTTGCTTCAGAAAAGTATCTCCAGTATGAATCATGATGGGGGCTTTAAACTCTACACATAGATCATACACTTGTTGATATCTCTTATCATAAGGATAGTAATGTTCATAGCCACAGTAGAGCTTTATCGCTTTAATGAACCCATCTTTGAACCATTGTCTGCAATCCTGAAGATCACCCTTATTATGATTGTCTATTGAAAAACCGGCAACCACACCAAGGTTATCGTATTTTTTGGTGATTTCAATTATCTGGGAAGTAGATGGTCTATCTGAACTAACTTTATATGATGTAAGAATAAGCGAATAATCGACATTATATTTACTCATAGTATCAAGTAATGAATGTAATCTCTTTTCTAAAGGAATCCCTGGAGAATGTTCGTATTGGTTGAGATGAACATGACAATCTATGATCAATGAATGTCACAATGTATGAGAGAATGCCATTTATATTCATCATAGATGAAATGTCGTCTTATAGTTTCTATGTCATAGCATATGGACAAATCCTAGCGGAACAGATTTTCCAAAGGGTAAAGATACGTACAGAACAAGCTAAGATAACCAAATGCACAAAATTACACTCAGGAATATTCACAAAGATGATATCCCCAAGATAATTGCTTTACAAAGGGAATCATTTTCAGATATGGCTATGTATGGGATGATATGGCCATCTGCATTTCTTGAGAATCACCTTAAGGTTTTCCCTGAAGGCCAACTATGTGTTGAGCTCAACAAAGGAAAAATAATTGCATCTGCGAGCAGTTTGATAATTTCCTTAAAACCGTCATATAGAGAGCACACATGGCACGAAATTACAGGATACGGAATGTTTGACAACCATGATCCTATGGGGGATAGTCTATATGGAGCTGATATTTCAACACATCCAAAGTTTCAAGGTCAAGGTGTAGGGACACTGCTATACACGGCAAGGAAGAAACTTGTCATAAAATTAAATCTGAAAAGAATGATAGTGGGAGGTAGATTATATAATTATTATAAACAGAGGGACAAGATGACTCCTCAAGAATATGCGCAGAAAGTAATTAATGGTGAATTAACAGATCCTGTTCTTTCATTTCAACTAAAAAATCGATTTAGATTCATTAAGGTACTTCCAAACTATCTATATGACAGACGTTCTGTAAATTATGCTAGTTTTCTTGAATGGGTAAATCCGGAATATCGATAGGAGTCATCAATAATCTTATGATAAAGGTACCGGGAAGGAAAATAATTGCGTCGAATCTTGGACATTTTGATCTGGGAAGGGAGAATTGGGGCCGCTGGCTACCCGACAGATAATTTTCCTTGGATTGAAGTAGAAGAAGGTGTATATGCTTGGCAGCAGTATGTTATCATTGGTAGTTGCTTTAACATCCCTCACAGGATTAATCCCAGTTCACTCTACTTTAAGTCAATAGAAAGCAGGAATGGCAGCAGGTGAAAAAGAAATGGGTCCCGATTGGACATGTCGGGCAGGTCATAGCGAGGATTTTTGTAGAGGCTAGAATCAGACAGCCTGCAATTCAGAAGGCTGCGGAGGTGATTATACGTGTGTAAACCCAAATCAGCCACCGGGCGCTAAAGGGTGTCCGAATGATCCGAGGTAACGACATTATGCGCCATCTAAGTTAAGTATCAATTTATTCATCTACGAATCTGGTCCCAATGACGAGAAAATAAAGGGATGTTTTGTTTTGTTTATGCAAATTTAGATACTTAACTTATTAGGGCACCCCAATAGCTATTGTAAATAGTTCGTACTGATACTCGTTAGACCTGGTAGAAATACTCGCATGTTTTGAATTCAGTTTTACTACTCGCATTTTTTCACTTGGATCCTTAACAAGATCGTCTAAATTCCAATATCCAATTTTGGGCATAGACAAGACAGTCATAGAACACGCAAAGGAGCAATAGCGACTTATTAGTGTCTATCCTTATTTCTTAAAGGGAGTCTTTACATCTACAGGTTCCTTTGACGAGATGTCGAAAAGGATATAGTTTTTGTTTTGAAACATCTTTATGATAAAATGAATTCCACTAAGAGAATCTCTAAGTACAAATAATGAAAACTGGTTGCAAAAGATTGATACACATATGGGATAATACTTCATACCATGTAAGCCAAACCGTACTATATCAATGCACAAAAGATTGGCTGACCATAATCCATCTACCAAAGAAAGTGCCGTATCTTAATCCGAATGAAGGAAAAGTTAACCAGCAAATAAAGTCACATGTATGTGCAAACAGATTTTATGATCACATAGAAAAACTGAAGGACGCGGTATCAGAATACCTGGACACAAGATTTGGAAAATGCTATTACGACATTATATATGACACTTAACTTAGTCAACAATTGACCTATCCTGAAAATTAAAAGCCTGATTCAGATTTAAATTAAGCTCAGAAGAGAATTACAATTCCCAAAAGCAAATAAAGATTCGGTCTTTATATATTCAGTTTGTCGAGTAAGAGTATGATCGTCATCAACCTATTTGTGTATTTTGTGATAAAAATGGGCGCCAATAACTGCTGCTAACCCAATTGTAGCCAAGATTAAAAAATCATTGTTCATGGTATTGCTAGCTACTCCGTTGTTTGCTGAAACTGTTTCTAAAGGGCCCTTATTGTTCATCTCAATACCTTCAACATAACCCTCACGTTTAAGTCTGTGTTCTAATGAATCTCTCAAAGTTGCTGAAATTTTATATATTTCGCCTTTACTTCGTTTAGATATCAATTCAGATATCTGAGTAGTTGTTAATGGTTCCTTCGCTTCATTGAGGACCATTAGGAGAATAAATCAATTTGAAAGTTGTGTACCTTGAATCATTTCATAATTTTTTATTATTGCATTCCAAAGCTTTGAGGCAGAAACTTCTTTTTGGTTTTTTTTAGTTATTGCTTCAATGTGCTCGGTTTGTGCATTGCTGTGTCCAGCCATGGCTGAAGTAGATAAAACCTCTGAACTATATAAAAAATGAACGTTATATTCAAGAAGAAGGCTAATTATTGTTAGAAATATTTAGCCCAATGTTATTCCAAGCCTTCACGTATTTATCTGCAAACAACTGAAGGTCATGCAACACATAGTGCTGTGCAGCTACAGTTTTTGCACGACCGGCTAATGCATCCGCCTCGTCGGCAATCATAGTATCCTTAAAGCGCATGATATTGTAAAGAATTTTCCTTAGTCCCATATACAAAATGTCAGCATCCCTCTTTGTTATGCTATGAGCTGCCACAATGTCGTGTCTGTCTAATTTTGTTATTCTTCGAAATTGTTCCCACATTTTAGTCGGCAAAATGGTCACAAATGCCTTTTGGTTTACTCTGATCCAATTAATGCCAATTATTGTTATACCAGTACTACGGTCTACGTTTATCGGATGAAGATTATTACATTTGCAACCAAGTTCATTGTTGCAAGTTTCTCTGTCATGAATATAATAAAGCTCCTCCTCTCTCAGCCCTGTAAACAGACCCATTCTAACTGTAAAACCAATTTCTCCTGACTTCAATTTGAAAAATTCTGTATCGGGTTCGGGCCCAAAGAAAATGTCTGCATATCTCTTAATATAATTGACTAGACAGCAGTTCTTGAATGGTATCTTTTGTTGTATTCCTTTAATAGGTCATTGGTATCTATGTTTTTGTAAAAGTCATAGTAATTACCCGATAGAGCCGTTCTTTGGCCAGTTGCTTGTAAATTGGATTTCATTGCATCAATCTGTTTGTCATCAGTCATGCGGGTAATTTTGCCAGACATAAGATCTTTAACAAGGTCTTATGTAAACTTTGTATTCAAACTCAACCAACGTCAAGCCAACGGACGAGCATGCAGCAGAGGAATTGTTATCTCTTCGCATGTAATTCACTTTCGATCCAAAGAAGCTCAAATATGGAACTATACGATAAAACTGTTGCTTCACTGTTAGAATAAGTGGCCAATCCTATTGCCTCACTTGAATTAACTTTCTCATCTCTCGACGATTTACGACCATTCAGACATCCAGACCTTATAAGAAGGAAAAAAAGGTATCTGCAAGGGCTTGCTTTTCCGTAGTGGGGCTGTTTATAGCATTTGGGTACGGTATAATTCTTTGACGCCTCTTTGATGAGATCAATATGCGATTGAAGGTTTTGCTCAGGCGTTTGATATTCTTCCGCAAGATACCAGTAAATGAACATTCATATTATATTCTAGCGGGGTTTAGAATCTATACAGAAAACGCAACGTAGTAGTATCATTCCATCCAATACTACTAACTATTCATCATAGATTAACTAATCTTATGAAAATATTGATGGTTTCTACAGAGCCAGATTTTTCTAGTTCTTACCAAAAGCCCTTACATAGCTATGTACGCATAGCTACTAGCGGTGATAGACGCGACCCTTTCCAAGCGGGAAAAACGCCTGCTGCTAGGCTTATGGTTAGTGAGAGAAGCCAGACGCGAACAAGGTCATTTGGAAGAAAGATAGGGGCAATATGAGAAGCTCCTGATGGTCCTCCTACTGAAGTACCGGAAACAGATAATAGATACGCAAGACCAATACCAGTAAATATTCCCACAGTTGATCCGATAAGACCAATGAGTATAGCGTCACTCAAAAACATAGATAGAATAAACCAGGGTTTTGCACCTATTGCTTTCAT
>JBAVTY010000460.1:0-2367 GCA_049696495.1 Candidatus Nitrosopolaris sp. | reverse complement strand
AGATAACCTACTAATCGAGTTTCAGACTTTTCTAGTAGACAGGAAGTTGAAAGTAGAACTTAAGGAAAATAAATGTAAAAAGTTCAATACTAGTTCAAACAATATTCTACCATACGCAGAAAGGCTTCTGCAGATGTCAATTTCAGATTATCGCAAGTTCGCAATATCACTAATACTTGCCCCCTATTTTATAAACATACAACGTCTTTCTGATACAGAAACTTTCTCTAGGATTAACGAGTGGCTACTAAAATGTAGCAAAGTCAGAAACTTGGAACCTCCCGTAGCATACTTCGATGATTATACTAGGAAGGCAATAGAAAGGGCTAGAAGTAGTGGGATTAAATCGCTAAAGTTTCAAGAGACGTTGAAGGTCAAGAATAAGGCATTATATGAAATGTTACGTAACACTTGACCTCGCTCCTAGCCAGTTAAGTCGATATAGGTAATTATAGGCTGTGATAAAGTAAGCTGTTACGCTAAAACTCTACTAATCTGAAATGCAATAATATTTACTCTGATAGTGATAACCTCCGTAGCCTTTGTGCCCATGAGTTGTCAACGGAATCAAATATTGTCGGAGGTTTGGAGGTAGCGGAGGTTAGTTATTGTATGTGGTGGTGTTGCACACTTTTTACACTATTATTCTTACGACATATCCCCCCACTAATATATTGGATACTCATAGTTGAATCCTAATATTCTCCTCATTGCTTTACAAAAAACCAAAAGATTATTCAGGACCTATTTGTGTTATATGACTAAGATTCAATAGTGAACCAGCTATTCACGATTGAATGCGTCTTATCAATAGCTTACAGGATGTAAATCATACACAGGATTTCTAGCACTTGATGATTGACGCTACCTTGTGAGCATCTTTAAGCCTGTCAAAAAATAGGATTTGAATAAGATATCGATTACTGTATCAGCTCTGTTTCACAATAAAACTTCACCCGTCTAAATCAGTTGCTAATAGTCTAATACTAACATCGCTGATAAAATAATCTCAACCCCTTACAGTAGTGAAATTACCTCCAGAACCTCCGTCCATCCAGCTACGCCATGTTATTTTACTGCGAAATAAGATGACTGAGAAAGCATGTTTGGCAAATGTCCTGGAGGTTCGGATGTTACGGAGGTTACTTACTTACTCTAGGGGGCTTGATACCAATATAATAAGAAAAATTTGCAAAATGAATCGCGGCCGGCTAAAACACTGGCAAAGGGGTTGAAGAAAATATTGAAGCCATTCAATATAGGCCGATATCATCTACGTGTACTTTTGAACCAATATATCGTATCTCTAGCCTATTCAATCAATTGAGTAATCCTATCTTGATAGGATGTTTTTGCCATCTATCTAGATTATTTTTCTAAAGTACATATGAGGTAGGTATTTCTTGCAGAGTTCAATCCCTCCGGTAACAGAGGGTAGCAGCTGCGGTTACTACTACCCAACTAGTATTTTTCATTGCCCTTTCCTGGTAGCCTTTGGCCAAGTCATGCTGACTGTTTTATTACTAGGGGCATAGCGGCACTGTACGCGTTATGGCATAGATTTAGACGAATTGAACAAGAGGCCAGTGCTATACATTGACAGTTGGTATCCACGTAATTCAAACGGATGTTTTGGGTCTGGAACATATTTTAGCCTATTACATCCAAATCGTTTGGTTAGTCGTAGATCAATTATTGTCTCCTCTACTTCTGGTATTACCTTCTTGTACTTGATATTATGAGGTCTTCTAGAGATATCCGATAGCCCTTCAATTCCTTTCTTCTCGTATCTGCTCTTCCACTTGTAGTATGTCTTTCTGGAAACACGATACCTCTTACAAATATTAGATATGGTGTCACCAGTCCATTCCTTTTCATGTATTAGATGAAACTTTGTTCTGATTTCTATAAGGATACACTTCCTGACAGAAGTGTAACCCATGTTGGTAAGCTATATTGTCACCTATGTATGGAAATACAACAATTAATCAACAGTATTCGTCAGCAAAGAATGCTAAAGATGATGGCAATAGCAGATGATAGACATTTCAATTATGATAACGAAATTGAACTGGTCCAGTTCATAGCTTCAGAGATGCAAAAAGAAGGATTAGATGTAAACAATGAAGAGAATCTAGATAGTTACCTAAACACCAAGTTTATGTAACTGCCATTAAGTTCTTATTTGAGAGGACCGGCTTGCTTCTGTAGCATATAAGAATAAGTGCTTCATTTCAGTCGATAATTTCTGAAATCTAAAGCTAGATGCAACAAAACGCCTAGGATTATCTAATGCCTATATTACGTACTTTTTTTCCTATTCATCGTACTCTTTTAGCTGCTTTGAATCGAGGTTTATGTAACCTT
>JBAVTY010000459.1:0-1620 GCA_049696495.1 Candidatus Nitrosopolaris sp. | reverse complement strand
ATAATTAATTCTTTATCAAGTGCAACGGACCTAAATAGTCTTGATAGAATAAAGAATCAGGTTATTCATGCACATATTAGTGAAAAGATAAGTGACTTTCATTACAAAATATTAGATGAAAAGATTTCGCATTACTACAATAAAATAATAGATAAGACCAATTCTGAGATCGATCAAGCTAATAATTCTACTCCTCAACGGGAATATAAAAGAAGCCCTATCTAAAATTAAAGATTGGTATTGGTAGCGCCAATTAAGGTATGTATTCTTTCTCATACCAATTCTAATTGTACTCTTGCATTACATATAATATCCAGACATAAACTATCTAGCATAAGCTAGCGTGACACCAACCGCTATCTTCTTTCAACCTCACGACGCCATAAGCTGATAAATGCGTTATGGTATCGCGCATTTCGGAGTAGTATACAATAATTGCATTTCAAGTAATATGGCCGACTTATACAATCCGAATCTCAATTTCATAAATTGGGTAATATCCTGACATCTCGACGTTTTTCCAGTTCAATGGGTTTAACATGTAGCCTTGGTTACTCCAGTCAGCTTGAATGTTTAGGCCTTGAGCTAGTGCTCCTCTATGACGCGTTAGTCGGCTACTTCATTTCTGATTTTGCTCAGGTTGTCGCCGCCTATCTGTTGCCGTGCTTGTGATTATGGCGTCTGCTGGACGTTGTCGTCGTCGTTCCGTATTCGGTAAGATCACAAAACAAACCAATTAGCATATTATACCATTAACGCTACTAACTAGGCTTGAGGTTATACTGTGTTGTCTAAAGTTTCCAAAAAATGAACTGAATAACTGGATTATTAGAGAATAATAAGCTAATCAGAGTTTTTGGCGACTCTAATAATTGCTTTATCATTCATTCACGTGAAAAGAAGTTATTTAGCGAGTATATCCCAAAAAATGGGCCACCAGCAAATTGTAGCAACGAGACAAGTGCCGTTGTCATAGGGGCACAAAAATACATGATAACGACACAAATACAAACAACCTTGATTTCATTTTCTGCCATAATCCCTCCCCAATCCACTCTAGAGCCTACACAGCCTACATCGCCTACACCCACTGAGAATGGATAGGAGCCCCTCACCTAACTGGTGCTACGATACAAGAGATACGTCGTAACAGGTATGAAGTACCCACGTCAAATGCTCCAGCATTCTTTACTCGACTAATATTTTGTCCACTGTGTGCAAGCTATACATTTGAACATTGCAAAGACGGTATCTTGGGTTGTAAAATTGCGCCAAATCCCATTGAAACTGAAATCCGATCTTGCTCTGAAATATCCATATGAATGGAAAGAAATCGCAAATTTGAAACATAGAGATCATGCTCACGTTTGTGCGTAGACATATTCGTCCCTTCTGCGTTAACATTGATTTTTTCGTACACACAATTTTGGTGCATGCAACACGACAAAAACATATTAAATTTTTTACATTAGACATATTGAATGACTATCAGTCATATCGTTACAGGTGTCATAAATTGGGATAAAACCATATTTGTAAAGAGATTTCCAAAAGAAGGAGAGGAAGTCAAGGTTGAGAGGATAATCGATATCCCTGGAGGAAAAGGCGCAAATGTGGCCG
>JBAVTY010000458.1:0-3753 GCA_049696495.1 Candidatus Nitrosopolaris sp. | reverse complement strand
AATCCCATACTGATCTAACTTGACACATGCATCACCGAGGATCCTCGCAGAGTGCAATACATTGTTGATAATTATTGGTCGCATTGCATTAAGCTCGAAGTTACCTTGTGAGCCCGCAAAGGCTACTGCGTTGTCTTCGCCAATCACTTGGATACTTACCATCACCATGGCTTCTTCTTGTGTTGGGTTGACTTTCCCTGGCATGATTGAGCTGCCCTGCTCGTTGCTCGGTAGGATGAGTTCGTGAAGTCCTGACCGCGGTCCCGAACCAAGCCAACGTATGTCATTGGTATTCACACGGACTTGTCAATCCTGGAACGAGTTGCCCTAGTGGTCACAACTCCAACCCTACCTCCCTACTGTACTTGCAGTCCTTCAGCAGCCACGGGTCTAATGTTGAGCCTGGTTCTGTTTCACTGTCTAGCCTGCCATACTTGATTAAGCCGGGTATCATCCATCTACCCACTGGCACGAGCAAATCGTTAGCGGCTATGGTTAGGCCCTCTGCTTTCAGGTCACTGTACTGTTTGTATAGAGGCTCAGGCAATAGCTCGATAGTGCCCTCGTTCGATTCTATCACTACATCGATCCAGTCCTCGCTTGTTCCCGCTTTTAGGTAACGTCTGAACTGTTTTAGTCGCTTGTAGTTGAGGCCATCCTTATAGTTGCTCAGGTCATCACCGGTGTACCCGCTGCCATATACGTCATCGGCTGCTTGGTTGAGGGCTTCCTCTGAGAGAGGCATAGGCGAGGCAGTCAGTGCTTTGAGCGAAGCGCTTCGGAGCTTTTCGCTATAGATCCTGTTATCGGTGCTGTACTGCTCAGTGAAGATGTAGACGTGGACCGGACTTGGTTGCATAGCTCGTCGGTTCATTCTACCCATGCGTTGTACCAAGGCATCTATAGCAGCTGGTTCGGTGAACCCCTGCTGAAAATCTAAATCAAGCGAGACCTCGACCACTTGGGTAGCGACTAGTACCTTGGGCAAAGATGCTCGCAAACTTTTCTCTATCTGGTTGCGATCGCGTCTGTTGAAGCGGCTGTGGAGTAGGACCGTGCCTTTGACTTTGTCCTTGAGATGTCCATACGCTTGTTGGGCTGTATAGACATGGTTGCAAACTACCAATGTCGACCCAGCCTTGGCTGCTTCTCTGGTTATTACCTGAATATTATATAGGATATTACCATCTATAGCCTCGACCGTGTGGCGCTTCTGTTCCAGTATGCGCGTGTCGCTTGCGTTGCTATATAGTGGTTGTATGAATTCAATAGTAGTCAGCTCTGCTTCTATCATCTCCTTAACGAAGGTTGGCAGTGTTACGGTTAGGAACATAACCGTGGCTTTATGCTCTGTTCGATACCTGGCTGTGGCTAGGGTTAGTCCGGTCAGATTGGGGTTATACGCATGGATCTCGTCAAAGACAAAGACCGAGTGCGGGAACTCAGAGAGCATGGCTTCCCAGCCCTTACCTTGGAGAGTATAACGGAGGATTTGGTGGGGCGTACAGACTCGGATAGGGAAGTACATCTCTCATACTAGGCTGGCCATCGATCTGGCTTTGGCTTGCCTAACCTTTGCATTGCTGCCGTTGTCATCTACCTCGAACATGGAATAAAGCGAGCTGACTGTCCTGGAGTGGAGTAAGCCGACGAGCTGCTGTTGCTGTTTTCCGTTTTCCGAAAATTTCTTAGCTCCTTCTTTGCAAAAAGTTTCGCATAGACGCAGGTACATGGCGTTTATTGATGCCATAGTAGGTAAGGCATAGAACAAGCGACCGTTATACTGCTGGTTTAGTTGGGCCCATAATAGCGCTGCTTCCGTCTTGCCTGAGCCGGTCGGGGCTCCGAGTATGAGATTCCCCTTGTGCTTCGATGCTGCTATCTGGAAGCCGTAGGGCTGCGACGGGGCAAGGTTACAGTCCGAGAATCTAGGAATATTAGTGTAGTAGTCAACAAAAATCAGATCAAAATTTCGTTGATGGACCCTCATATGGTCCACAACCAAAACACGTCCGAGGACTATCAAAGGGAAATTATGGACTTTTGCGGATTCAATTTGGAAGGATCCTATAATGTCAGCATATGGTTCTTTCTCGTACGTGCGCTTAAGAGGAGCTTAGTTTTTTTACATCAAATATATAGACCGAATTTCGATTCTCTGGCTGAATCTCTATGCACTTTTAGAATGACGTCTGGGGAAACGTGGAAGTATGACCAAATCTTCAAGCAATTTATATCATTATTCCCTGGTATAAAGTTCGAAGCTCTAGAAGATAAGACCATAGGATCTCGAGAAAGACCCTTTGTAATTAAGATAACAGAAAAAAGTGGACGAGAATTCAGGCTACAAGATTCGGCTGGGGGATATTATCAGGCGTTATGTATTTTTTCGGAACTGGTATCTAGGAATAAGAGTGTTTTAGTTCTAGATGAGCCCATTATGCACCTACATCCAACCAAGATTAGACGTCTAGCCAACATACTTTCGGAAAATAAAGTGTATGGTAATCAGATAATCTTAACTACTCACTCACCATATTTTGTCGATGTATCATTATTTAAGAAATGCAGAACGCTGATTTGCATTCGTAAAGATATCGATAATTTAACGAGCACGGTCGTTAACAAACCTTCCAAATTCAATCTAAGACTTAAATCACATCATTTCAATCCAGATATTTTCTTTAATAACGTGAGTATTTTTGTAGAGGGCCCTGGAGATGAATCTGCACTTACCGCAATAAGTGATAATTTGGATGATGTATTCAAACAAGAGGATATATTAGTTGTAAATGTCGGCGGAGTGGAAAACGTCAAACCATATATTGATCTTATAAAAGCTTACAAAATTGAACATGTTATAATGGTTGACGCCCACTATAATAAAGCGCTGACAAAAGACACAATAAAACTCCAAGGAGACCTGGAAGATGAAATGACAAAAATAGGGTGGTCAGTTAAAAAATTAACTCCTCAAGAAGCATACGATCATATTTCGATGACGATGAAAAGAAGCAAAAATAAAGTAAAAAATAGTACAAACCTAGCCAACGTCTTCGACAAAGCGTTAACAAAAGTTGGAATAGAAGATCCCTCAAAGGTTTGGTCTAAACGATATTACGGGGTGCCCAAATCGAACGGTTGATTGAATAGCATATCCCTGTTATTTACGCTTTCAGCTGTATTACATCTATTACGTGTTATTTTAAGACAGGGTCAAAGACACCTAGCATAGCGACAACATAGCGGCAGAGGATGATTACGACTACTAGTTTAGTTTGATAATTGCGCCTTGCCGAATTATTCGTTATGACAGAGGGACTAGATTTGCCAAAGAACAGTGGCACGTATCATATGTGTTTACACCCTATAAACCTTCGACAGACTCCATAATGGGCAAGTGGGTTGGATTTAAGATGATAATGTATAACATGCAGCAAAATGGAACAACAGCTGTAAAGATGGAGATTTGGGTTGATCCGAATGATGATGGAAATTGGGTTAACGTAAATGATTTTGTAGATTCAGGTGGATGGGGAAAAGATGGAGGAGAATGCGGAGGTGCACCAGATCAGATAATAAGTTGGGGAGGTCCAATTGTCACATACAGATGGGACAATTCGCCTGACGTAGATATCAAGGATTTTAGTGTAAGAGAGATTCAAGCTCCTCAGTAAGTCAATGATTCCCACGACTTATTTTCGCTTGAAGTGTATGATTTTGAAAGTTCCTGCGTGACTGACATAGCTAACA
>JBAVTY010000457.1:0-2482 GCA_049696495.1 Candidatus Nitrosopolaris sp. | reverse complement strand
CGGAGTTGCTATCCAGATAAACCCTGCCATCGATGTGATTACTGTTATTTGTATTACCTCTCCCAAGCTGTATGTTAAGTCCAAGATCCTCTGCTCTTGCAAATATATACCGCAGAATACTAGTGCTTCGATAATGCTCTTCCGTAGAGACGAGGATATTTGGGTCATTATCAACCACATACTTACAGAAGTCCTGGAGTATTGTCTCTTCATCACCTCCGAACGTAATCTCCTGTTCTTCTTGATATCTGGCAGTTATCTCTCGGATATCAAGGATTGGGTAACTGACGTCGTGCGAGTCCAAAGATGGTGCTGATATAACTTCAAAGTGCAAGACCGTAAATGGTGGCGATATATCAAGCTCGTCAATCTTGGTTAGGCTAATCAAACGTTCGTTGTCATACTGCACTTGTACCTTAGATGTTGGCTCGACCTTTAGTCGTGTAAATAGATACTGTTGGACATGAAATAATTCGGTGTTGAAGAGGCGAGCTACTCTTAGGTCATTCTGCAGTCTCTTAACGAGCAGGTTATAGTAATATGTAGATTCTACATAGACGCAAAGCACAATTTCAGGTCTGTCAGCGTCAATATCGGTAAGTTTCCGTTGCCACTCAACTCTCGTCTTGGGCTGCTGAGATAGGATATGGAAGAGTTCGCCACCTACTCGCTCGTTCCTTGATAGGATATAGAAGCATGGTTGATATCTATCTGCTAACCTGAGGATACCTCCCTGTGTAGTCTTTATCCACAATGTCGCGGCGTTCCGTTCTACAGTAACGTCAAGTAACCAACCAATAGCGCTGTTCATTACATCGCCAACCCACTCTGGAGCCATATAATAAAGAGAGCTACGTCAGGGCAGGGAGAGAGAGTTCAGTAAAATATTGCAATTCTAGCAATAGTAGCAATCGTAGCAGCACTAGGTGCTGTAACATCGACGATTCCTGGTCCTACCACTAACTTCAATGCAATCCATCATGCCTGTGCAAGCCTTAGGTTGTCACTACTATCTTTATATACCAAGGCAGAATCCTGTGTCAAATTTGGTTGGTGGACTTCAAGACCATCATATACAACGCCTATGTGGACTATGCATGGAATTCTGGTCGTCAAGAGAAGAAACGCCAAATTTAGCAGACAGTTTAGGTCTACCTTGATAGACTTAAAATGGCAGATAAAGCTCTATTTTATGGCCGAGGTTAGTGGCGATGTCGTCATCCTGTTTACATTACGCTGTAAACTTATTTACTTGTCCTGTTATTCCACCTTGTGGCAGATCTAATTTACGGCCGTGGTATAACTGATCTTCTTCGGGAAATGCCATTATATATAAATATATTTGCCAAGTATGCTGGTATCAAACTATTTCATGCAAAACTCGCGATGTACGGGTCTGCTGACATTATTAACGTGTGCAATTTGCATTGTACACATTGCTATTGGTGGCTTAACAGGAAGAATGAAAACAATGATTTGGCTGCAGAAAATTGGAGAGAAATAATAAAGAAGACATTCAAAAAGCATCGTATCTTTGTTGTGACGCTAGTAGGAGGTGAACCAACTCTGCGTCCTGACGTAATTCAAGTTTTCTGTGAGGAGATGCCTAAACGTGTTTGTGTTGTCACCAATGGGACATATCCTCTAAAGAGATTTGAAAATCTGTACTTTTATTGGATATCTTTGGATGGGACAGAGAAGGTACATGATAGTATTAGGGGGGAAGGGTCTTATTCGAAAACTAGACAAAACATTTTGAATTATATCTCATCTGCTCCTGATCACCGAGGGGGGAAACCAATCTGGAAAGACATATGGATCACGATGACTGTTAATGCAATTAATTATAACACTGTTGAGGAATTGGTGAAAGAGTGGAAAGGAAAAGTGAATAAGATAGGATTTCAATTTCATACTCCATTTGTTAAAGGTGACCCTTTGTGGCTGCCCTTTGGAGAGAAACGGAACGAGGTTGTCGACAAACTCATTGCGCTAAAAGAGAAATATCCAGACTTCGTGGTTAATGGTATCAACCAACTCTCATTGATGAAAGGGAATTGGGGAGGGATCGGAACTACACCAGTTCAGTGTCCTTCGTGGGCCATACTCGCATTAGATCACATGGGAAGGGTGAAGCGACCTTGTTGCATTGGCAGTGCAGACAGCGGGGCATTAAAGCCTATATGTGAAGAATGCGGTCTTGGTTGTTATTCTGTGCTTGTGTCACAAGGCATTAAGGGTGCTTGAGTCAGTGAATATTTGACTCCCATTTACTTACAACGCAACGAGAGCATGACTCACCATTGGTGGATCGGTATAAATTTCGACGGTACGTATAAAACATGTGCTGCGTGAGGGGTTGTTGCTTAATACGTTTTAATCAAATGTAAATAGGATTTCACGGTTTTCGATTTAGCTTAGAAGGGGTATGCATCCCCTTATTGACTTGCAATCGTAAGAGAAGAGGTGGTTATTGGCCTTG
>JBAVTY010000456.1:0-5791 GCA_049696495.1 Candidatus Nitrosopolaris sp. | reverse complement strand
AAGTACGATTTTAGTTCTGTACTTTATGTCAGGATTATTATCTAAAAGGTCGTACAGTTCTCTCTTCTCATCCTCCGAAATATTTCTGATAGGAGTAAACCTCACATAATTGACTAAATGATAGTCATCTAAAGCTGTATAGATAAGATTAATTTGTCAAAAAGCCAAGTACTAGTTTACTGTAATTGCCAATTGATTAACTTACAATGCTGTTAAGCCCCGAAATCACGCCTTTGCAGGAAGTGGTGTTGCAGGATTTTTCATGGGGATGTTTCTGAGAAGAGTCCTGAAATTCCTCGTAATAATTATCGGCTCATTTCTTGGTGCTGTATTCTTAGTTATTCAATGGATGCAGGCGCGCCAATACATACAAGGACAGGTTGACTGGAATAGAGTGGGAAATGATACTATGGTATGGCTGCAATCACTTTCTGCTGTTTTTAGTTTGCATATTCTTGGGACATTGGGAATTCCCGCAACGAGTGGCCTCGCAATCGGATTGGTGGCAGGTCTAGCCAAATCATGAGGTTGATATGAAGTTCTTACATCGATTCCACAAAGAGGTTGAATTTGGGAATATAGAAGGATATGACGATATCAAGGACATCGTAAGACGTGCCTTGGACTCGTACGAAAATTATAATCTTCTTCTATGTGCTCCACCGGCCAGTGCAAAGACAATCTTCCTTGAAGCACTCCTACACAAACTGGGAAATAATCAAGCATACTTTGCCATAGGAAGTAGTAGTACAAAAGCAGGCGTACTGAATATGTTGTTTATGAAAGAGCCAAGGTATCTATTGGTGGACGAAATCGACAAAATGCCAGCAAGTGACCAAGCAAGTCTGCGAGGTCTGATGGAGACTGGCGAATTGGTAGAAACTAAGGTGAGAAAGACCAGAAGTATAAAATTGAAGACATGGGTGTTTGCTACTGCTAATACAACAACAACATTATCCAAACCATTGCTAACGAGATTCCTAGTATTTAGTCTCAAACCCTACACATACGAGGATTTTGAAGAGGTAACTGTTCACGTATTAGGTAGAAGATACAATGTAAAGAGAGATCTAGCTATTGTAATAGCCAGCGCAGTATGGAAAACCGGGACACCAAATATCAGACAATGTGTAAAGATCGCAAAAATGACAAAGAAGAAGGAAGATGTAGAGTGGCTTATCGAAACAATGAAGAAGTATCAAGATAGCGGGGAAGATTGGAATGAATAAGCTGATCTCTAACCTTTCCAAATTACTTCTCCTCTTAAGAGACTACTTAAAAGCCGTAACCTGGGATTCTGTGAACCCATGCCACTGGAGAGTGCTATCTTATCTAGAGTTAAGTGTACTCTTTCAACAGTCATTTTCTCAGTAAACAGTTTTTGATTTCATTACTTCTCCAGCCGTATCGTCTAGGTCTCCAGTTTTACGATAGACTTGTTCTATAGATACAGCATCTAATCCTGTAGAAAGAGAAATTGCTCGGATAGCCATCTTTTCTGCCATGCCAAGTTCGATTCCCTCATAGTCGGGGTGCAGTTTGCCCCGGATGAGATATATCACTCGATCAATAATTTCGGTGGATGTTTTTTTCAAAACATAAACAACGTGTTTAAGTCAGCTCCATTTGCTCAAATGTATCTACAATTGTTGAAAAGTCCAATACTTGCTCATCACAACAATACAACCGTAGGTTTTTAAATTGTTCATTAAATCTCCTTACCTGTTCACCACTTACTATTGTATCAACATAGACAATACACAGCGATATAGCTAGAATTGATTCTTTGTCATTTAAGCTCCTAATGTTTGACATGAAAATCACAGCAACAAACAAGATATGTAAATTGTCTTTTTCATGATTGACTCCAAACAACCATATCAGTACTCCTATGAATGAACTTTCTATAACAACGAATGATTGGATATATAATGTAGGCTAACGGTGGTACACGGAACTTATGGCAAGATGTACGTCAAGAGAAAACAAATAGATACATCATAACCCTTGAAATATAAGTCTGTTCATTCGCCATCCGTGCCCTGTGTGATTTTTATCCTATACTAGTCTAGCAAACTCGGTTATACTTTTTTTCGTAGACTGATAGATATTAAACCACAACAGTGTATGTGCTTCTTGTGCGATTTCTATAATCTAGATGCTCATATGAGAATAATAATCATATATTAGCAACATCGGTGTTGTATAAAGCATGACAAATACCACAAGTGATATTCGACATCGGTAGTAGTACAAGATGACATACAACGATAAAATAAATTGGTATCAATGCGCTCTCCTAGCATTAGGAATAGGATCACTATTTCTCGGAACAAGCCTCGCACAAGCAGCATTTTTTCCCAAACTCGCAACTATAAACCGACTGTAGCAATAGTCTTTGTAAGAAATTTGCCAGCGTCCGGTGATCAATAGCCTTAATAGCAATCATATGATCCAAAATACTTATTTTTCAGCTAGAGGCTGATAGTGTATACGGAACTTTTTAGTAAATCAAAAAGCTAATTAAAAAAAGAATGGATAATACGTATCTACGCTCGTATTAGTTGAAAAAAAGTAAATAGATCTAATATATACATGTAATACAATTAAATCTTCACCTGATTTTCATAGGTAAATTAGCGCACCTTCATTCACCGTAAAGAAATGCAATAGGATTGAACTCATAGCAATAACGCGATGCTAAGATCCGTTGAAATATTCTAAGAATATTAGTGATAAAAACACTCTATTATTGTCGATTTATGATAGCGACATTTTTATGTGGCGGTTGAACTTAACAATGGTATGTATGAAGTACCGAGATAGAAACGAAATCATTGCGCAAATATTAGAAAGTGCTAATGGCAATCGAGTACGATTAACAAAAATAATGTATGATGTGTATCTTTCTCATACGCTAACTAAGGAATATGTGCGACTTCTGATAAAGAAAGGTCTAATCGAATATTTGGATGGAGAAAGAACCTTTAAGACTTCAGAGATGGGTATGAATTTTCTCCGAATCCATGACAGAGTACAAGGATTGATTGTCGCTGCTCCCACGCCGCACAGAAAAGAGGAGAAGGTTTCGTTTCTTTAACGACGCCATGGGAAGGATGCTATCCCAATTAGCATGAAGTTTTATCTGCCTTGCACTTTACTCTAACCACTGTCGATTACATCACAAGAAGAAGAAAGGTATTATTTGAAAAGATTCTCAAGTACGTTGCACGCGCCAAATACACATGTATCTTCAAATAGTCTTTTGCCGCTTTAATATCCAGACTAGGATCTGCCTACCGTTAACGAAATCAAGGAGAAACTGGAGAAAAATTGGATTAAATTCCTTAGCGATAATTCTGCAAAGTTATCACTAAGGACGCTTTCGGGCGCTACCCCTCCTTCGGTATTTGTTGGACGCCATGGTTATCCTAAAGTAAAAGTTGGACCAATGGTACCACCTTTACATGGGAACACAACGGTATTGGATAAACCAGAAATGTGGCTTGGCAAAAGTATAGAGGAAATTGTTAATTATCGTTTCTCTCTTGTGAGAGGAGTATCTAATATTGATATTCACAACCCGTCTGGAAAATACATAGAGTCTTTACAGGAACTAGTTATGACCAGTAAATCAGTCGAAAGTGAAATAACATTCTAAAATACACCAGACATAGAACAAGAGAAAGAGTTGGGTTTAGACACTGATTCAGCCACTTTCGGCCCTGTTGCCCCCTTAGAGACCTTTAAAACCTCATCCTCAATCTTAGTAGATCAAAGACTAGAAAATGCTTTTTATGACAAGGATTTGCGCGCGGCTGAAGGCATAGTCAATCTCTATCACGGGGGAGTAGAAGTCAGTAGAATCCAACGAGTTCTTAGCATGGGAATGCTAGGATTCCAAAAAAAGAGAAGGTTAGTTCCTACAAGGTGGAGTATTTCAGCAACAGATGACATCATTTCAATTAGTTTGATAAAAATGATCGAATCGTTTCCAACAATTGATTTCTTTGAGGTTCATAAACACATTCATTTAGGTAATTATTATTCGGTAATTCTAATTCCAAACGATATATAGCTTTGAAATGCAAGAAGCGTGGTATGATAATAATGGAAATTTAGGAGTTGGAATAGATTTTGAAAACGCCAATGGTTTAGATCATTATCCTTCTATAACAGGCGCATATTTTGCTGCCAGATTAGGTGTAACGGAACATCTTTTGAAACTAAGACATAAGGCAGCGGCGTTGATTCTGAGAGAGATTCGTCCAGAATATGTTCTGCCCGTAGGAGTATAGCAGATAAGAGAGGGAATACGAAAAGCACTTGATGGAGAAGCAAACCGGTTTGACAATTTTCATAACGCATTATCGTTCGCATGTGTTAATCTATCCGTATCGGAAAGTGAATGGATTAGAAATAGTAAAATCTATAGGAATATGAAAGAACAGACGAAAATCACAGATTTCCTAAAAGAATGAACGCGTAGATGAGGCGCAGAGATTATTTCAAACCGAATGATTAGTTCAGATGAGTGATTAATAAAGATAATGGCGTTGGGAATAGATGGTTAAGTGTAGAAAATTAAAGGTCTCCTAACTACACCGCTGTAAATTCGCTAACTGGACTTCAAATGCTGGTAGCACACTGGCAGACTGTTATACCGTGAGATTTACTTCTATTTTAATGACGTGTGTACATATTCCGTTCGTTGCAAGACACCAAAAGACAAGAAAAAATCACATAAAGGTATGACATGTTGGATGACCTCAAAGGCTTAGATTTTAGAAATTTTCATCATATCTGCGATTCTTACAACCATCCCATACCGATCCTCTTCATTTTTCATATGTTTATAAATCCTTAATAGGTCACTCCAGTGTTTCATAATATTGAATTTCCTTGTTATTTTGAGTTGTATAAATTTATATACCAACACATAGATTTCGAATTTCTTCATAACACTTTCTCGATATGTATCCAAATCAAGCATATGCTTATTGAACAATTCTGCACACCACGTTGCAGGAATTATTCCTTCACCAAGTAGGGAATAGACCGTGCCTATGGATTCGCCTACTCCAACTGACTTCCTACCATCTGTAAATGGCTCACAGTATAATGGTGGACTAATTCTTACTGGCCGGCCAGTCTTTTTTATTATTTCACATTCGTATTTTCTTAGAAATTGTTCAACAAACTTGTTATTTTGTTTTCTTTCAAAGTCTCCTGCTCCTATATGTGCATAGCCATTTCCAAGCGGAAAATACCAGAAATAACCAGTCATTGACGGGAATGCTTTCAGATAAAAATCATCATACGGAGTTTTATCTGCCTTGTACTTTACTTTGTATTGAACACATGGAATCCACGTTTCATTTCTTAATTTTGGAAGATAGTTTCGATGGAACCCTGTAGAATCGACTATCATATCAAAATCCCTTTCAAGACTCTCCTTGATGGGAGTTCTACCAAATTCGACTTTTGTGCCTCGTATCATATCTTTAATTAGTCTTAATTTGTCATAGTTAACCATCCCCTTCAAACGGACATCAATGGTATTCCTACTATGTCCAATGTCAATCATCATATGTTTTCCGTCGTGCAGAATATAATCCCCAAAGTTCAGACCGCATTTTTTTGCTAAACCGGACATTACATTTTTGGAGGTTGCCCATGCGCAAACAGCGTCATGATCTGTTTCCGGCATTCTCTCAAAACCCGTTACATGGACATCATGAGTATCACTTAGCCTGTTCATTAGATAAGCGCCTGCCACACCTATACCAAC
>JBAVTY010000455.1:0-2748 GCA_049696495.1 Candidatus Nitrosopolaris sp. | reverse complement strand
GTATTGAGCATTTGCAGCAGTGAACCTTTCTGCATACCCTGAAATTAGAACCACGTAAATAATCAAGTGCCCCACTATTTCCTAATTTTGTCTAATGCTCTACCATTGGCACTCTACCATTGATAAGGCATATTCTCATAGTGGACTCACTTCTGCTTCTTGATCTTCTCTTTGGGTAATCCCAGATAATGTCTAAGTGCATCTTCTGCGACTTTCGAAATCTCTTGTTCTCTTGAACGGCTTTCATCTTCAATGCTTGATCGATTATGCAATGATGGTTATCCTCGGCAAGTCCTGGCTCAGTTCACAATATTTGTGGGTGGCTATACCTACTGTTACTACCGCCACGAATCAACAATGTACAGATACAAAATGCAATAAACGGATCGAGACTGGTTCGAATTATTGTCGTCATTGTGGAACCAAGCAGAAATATGATGAGGAGGAGATGTTATTTAATTTATTATCGGATGGTCCAGAACCAGCTGAATTCACGAAGGCTTATGTTGCCATGCATTCTTTAATACGCGGTTATCATGGACCGCCACTTCCAGCCGAGAGAGTATTTATAATTGAACAACATGATAGGAAGAAAGAGTATTTCCACCTTTACGGCTATTGTAAGCAACCTTTTCCGGATATAAAATTGAAAAACTTTGAGGTAAGAACGAGTGGGATTGTTTATTGCCACCCTATAATTGGGGGTATGGAAACGGATCTACATAGCGGTGAAAAAAGAGACATAGGCATATGTGTGGATGCTCATGATGCGATAATACCATTCCATGAATTTGTAGACCAGAATGAAAGAGTCTTCGAGTTAATTAATGGTCTTGCTCGACAAAATATCTATCATAGACCGATATTCATAGATGATGGTACGACAACAGATGGTAGACCATTTGCTTTATTAGAAGATTGGATAGATGTAATCGGTGCTAGTAATAGAACCAATTACCAGCAGCCAGTAACACTTGTGCCAGACATAAAAAGTATTACTGGAGATTATCTAGCATCTAAAGTTCGCGAATACACCAGAATATATCCGGGTAAAATCATGTCTTCTTCTTTTGGAGATAAACGGAAGCCCATATCTGTAAGGGAATTGATTTCTAGATACTATGAACACCCATTAGGAAAACATCAATTAGAACTAAGATCATATTTGTTAGACTGGCTGAAAGAGAAAATGGAAGAACGTTTGGATTCGTGTGGATATGAAATGCGGTATGTGGATGATCCGGATAATAAAGGAACAGCGAAGCTACTGACTGAAGATATAGCAGCAATAAGGTATCTTCTAAAGAATATAGACAGATCTTATATAGTACCAGAACAGTTGCAAGGTCCAGTTGCTATACGAGATGGTTGCAAAGTATTACTGCTGGATGGTTTCCATTTAGGATGGTTAAAAGATTTCCTACTGTCTTCACTACAAGAAAGCGAATCTAAATGTGATACAGTCATCATGAACCATCTTTTAGAAATGATACCTAGGGAAACCTCGATCGAGGCACGAATATGACCAAGACAGAGATGGGAACGAGAGATATTAGCGACAATTGGCCACAGACATCCGCTGGAAAAGGAGGGATTAATTCTTCAGACCATGATGCTAGCCAGGGATTAGTTGGAGATATATTAAAAATAATAGAAAAGAATCCAAAGATTTCTTTTCGGAGTATTCTGTTACTGCAACAGGAATATGGAGCTCAGGAGGTGTGGGACTGTTTAAAATTACTCCGAGAAAATAGAGCAATTGAAATGACCAAGATAAGTAATAAGAAAGTCGGGTACAAGATGCAGACTTGGTACAGGTGAGAGATTTATATCTTATTTTAGACGGATTGCTCGGCAGGTTAATCACACAAAGAGGGAAGAGGGTGGGCCGACCGGTCCGATGGGTTTGTTGAAATGTCTTTCGTATTTTTCCGGAACGCTCTTCCTAGTTTTTTGGAGATACCTTTTCTTTATTATCTACTGCAAAGTTTTCACAAATACACAAGTCTTTAAGGCAGACGTCCAGACCATCTAGATGAGAGTTCTGCTGATGACCACAATAGCACTCAATATTTGCTAATTTCTCCCATTTGAACAATCCATTAGGTTCTAGAACATGTTTCGGATGCTGAAGAATTGTATCTGTCTTCATACCTTACACTTATTGGATAAGAGTTATTGGTATAAAAAGTATACCGCATATACGGGCTCGGGGCCCGTCTGCATAAAACCTAATAGCTGTAATATAAGAAGATATTAATCAATGACGTCTGAATCAGAAATCTTTTCTCTCAAGAAAATACTTCTAGAGGGATGGGTTCGTATAAGAAAGCCTCGTACTGAAATTCATATCTCGGACTTGATTCACTGCAGAAGGAGAGTAGCGTTCGAAAGACTGGATGAGAATCCACCTGTTATTGACGAGAGGAAGCTAAAATTTTTTCTCGGAGGCGAAACCAGGCACTTACAGCTGCAAAATTTGTTAGGTCCAGATTTCGATTGCGAGAAAGAGATTACTTATGTTTGTAAAACAAATGGTATTAAGATAGTGGGTCACTGTGATGCTATTCACCGTGACACAGATGATGAATAAAACAGGAACGAATAATATGTCAAAAGCCGGTGGCGCAACAGCTGGTAATATGTCAAAAGCAGGTAACACATCATCAAAAGTTCTAACAAACGTCAGCAAAGTGGTTGGCGGCGGTTTGAAAGGCCTCGGTAATGCGATTAGCGGCGGTCTGAATG
>JBAVTY010000454.1:0-2053 GCA_049696495.1 Candidatus Nitrosopolaris sp. | reverse complement strand
ATCTGTATGTGACAATTGGACCTCCCCAACTTATTATCTGATCTGGTGCACCTCCGCATTCTCCTCCATCTTTTCCCCATCCACCTGAATCTACAAAATCATTTACGTTAACCCAATTTCCATCATTATCCGGATCTACCCAAATCTCCATCTTTACAGCTGTTGTTCCATTTTGCTGTATGTTATACATTATCATCTTAAATCCAACCCACTTGCCCATTATGGAGTCTGTCGAATGTTTATATGGTGTAAACACATAGGATACGTGCCACTGTTCCTTGGCAAATCTAGTCCCTCCGTCATAAGCCCAATCTGCATGATACGAAGTTCCTTCACAACCACCATCAGGCGCTCCAAATCCCGCGTGTTTTCCTCCTCTCGCATACAATGTGTAATGTCCACCAACTAAAGCCCCTGAATGACCTCGTACATCTCCGCCTTGCTCGTTTAATTTTAGATATCCGGTTATCTCTACATTTTTCCAATCGTTAGGTGATTGCATATAGCCCTTTGCTGCCAGCTGTTGCTGATTGAGAGTAGTGATTAATTCATTATGATAACCAGAAGAAGTAAGTACATTGAACCGTACTTCTGTAGACGATACCTTCCAACTTCCGTCCGGATTTCTTGTTAACCCTGTATTAGATGCCTCAAATGATGCTCTGGGATCGTGAGTGATATCGCTCATGTTCATGAACCATTGTTCACCGCCAGCTTTTGTAGGATAGATTTCTCTTATTCCAAATGGATCTACCACATTGCTACTACTATTACTACTATTACTACTACCACTGCTACTGCTATGGTATGATCCATTGATTGTCATAATTACTGTTGCAAGATTCCTGCTATCTACTCTCTGACTATCAGTAGCCTTGTAAGTAAAGCTATCAGTGCCTGAGAATCCTATACCTGGAGTATAAAGCACACTGTTACGAGTGATACCATTAGTCAAGTTCCCATGTTGTGGAAGATTTACTACAAAGAACTTTAGTACGTCTCGTGGGTCAGGATCGGTACCTGTTAAAGCAAATTCTACAGGTGTGTTCGTGTTGGTTTGGATATGAATATCATTAACAGTAGGAGGAGGAGAAGTATTAGCTGTTAGCGTTATCTTTATAGGAGTATTGATATTAGTTTTGATTGTTTTATTATCAGTAATAGGAGGAGTATTTTGTGATGGAGACGAACCACCAGTTTGAGCAGAGATCTCTTGGGTACATGAATTCATATTGGTAACTGCAACTAAAAATACGAATATTGTTATCGTAGATATGACTCTCGCTCTTCCTATGAAATGATTCTTCAATCTGATCATATACTGCTGCCCTTTTCATATGGTAGTGCACTCGTCGACTAAAGCTTTGTAACTTGGTGCATAAATTTTGTTGGAATTAGTCTGTATACCAGAGAGTTCGTTACCACTATTATTGTTATTACGTATAATACAACGATAATTGGTTTCATCTAGAGAATGCAAGTAAATTCAGTATTTATTGCACAACGTAATCTTTACTAGTAATCCTAATCGTTTTTATTATATAGAAGTATCCATTTACTCTATTGCTAGTTGATATCTAAAGGTACAAGTGAATATTTTACTATAGGATGACTATTCACAGTGCTCACTTAACTTTTATTGGCATGACGAACAAGTGAATATCAGACGAAATATAAGACGATACAGAAAAAAAGATTCCAAAACCTGAGAACCAAGGAGGAAGAGTCACTATTCAAGTAAAGAGAAGAAAATACCATTAAGGCACAATTTACAGTAAACAGTCAGGTCTGATATTACATGAGATGAGACAGCAAACGCTATTCGCCTCCTAATTGGAATAGGCCAGTATAATATATGATGAAATTTGCCCATTAGCATTAATTAGCCAAGATAGCCTATAATAACTGCAGTATGCTTTTTTCACACGCTCCTTTCTTTCTATCCTTTTTTTAGCAAACTATTATCCTAACCTGACCTGATATAACACGTATATGCTAAAAGACGGAATTAGAAGAAAAAGAAGCATGAAGCAAGATGGACACAGTCTCGTGA
>JBAVTY010000453.1:0-6923 GCA_049696495.1 Candidatus Nitrosopolaris sp. | reverse complement strand
TAGGTGTAGATTTGGCTTAAAGAAGAAAAGGTTAGGATGGTATTGTGTGGTTCATAATTTTCCTATCCCTAATCTCTCTTCATTTAAGCAGTCTACGCTCTTTTGGATTTAAGTAATAATGACGTGTATAAAATTAATTTATTGGATATCAGAATGAATTTTAATAACTTGTATTAAACCTGTATTTCCATTTTACCACGATACCAATCAGAGTGCTGTATAATATGGGTAACGCGATATGTCTGTATACAATTGTGAACCGCATTATTATCTTCACAGATTTTGCTTAATTGGGATTCAGCCACGACAGCGTTGGCGAACATAATACCGTCGGCTGGACCGTTTCATACACCCGATCAAGATCTGCCAGTTTTGAAACGTCACCCAGGTAGCAGTCTGCTTGACTGCTATATCGAGTTCGCTTTGATGTCAACAAATGATGCAAGAGTACACCGCCACAAATAGAGATAGATAAAGTTCTTGCAACCGTACTAGAGATATTCTTTATACGATGTTGCTTTTCGTTCTCTAAACAACAGCAGATAGCTGTCACTAAAACACAGGACGGTAAATCAGTTACCGAAACTGAAAAGGAGGTTGGCAATGGTCTGGATACATCGCCTCCACAACCTGAGCAAGATGCCGAAACTGGTATCAATCTCAGTCCCGATACATCCGCATCCAATTCACAGTCCGAGTCCGGTTCCGCAACGACTGCTGCAGTACAACAGCAACAAGAAAAGGCTACTTCTCCACAACCTGGTCCTGGTATCGGTATCGGTACTGTTAGTCAACAGCCCGTCTGCGAATCTTGCCTTACTAAAGATGCCAAAATTATGGAGTTAGAGGAAGCGCTAAAGAATCTCAAGGCGATTAACTCTGGTACTGGCAACCACATCGAGGCCCAGTCTGTGACAATTGATAATAAATCAACAGAAATGAAAGGCCCTGCAGTGGACACCGAATTTTCGTTCTCCTTTGATGATGTGATAATAAAGTATCCGGATAAACGCAATGATAATGAGCGTAAGGTTTGGTTTAACCTGAGTCTCGACAGGCCGGCCAAGATTCTATACGTCAAACTTGGAAAAATGGCCAACGGTACCGGATCTGTTACCGGACGGACACCGGGAACGGCGGAATCTGGGCCAAGTGCCAATGTAAGAGATGACAAAGGCGGGAATGCTATTACTAGTACTAATGATATTACTACTGAACCATCTTCCCAAGCCGGTAACTCCACTGTAGAGGAGGTGTCCCCTCAATGAGGTTGAGTCGCCCTAGCTGGGAGGATTTCAGGAGGTTTAATGATGCTAGGATATTGGGTGTACTCCAATCCCAGTCCCAGGCAAAAAAAAGACCTTAGTAAGTCAAGACGACGGCGACAACATATCCGGTTTGCTGGAGGCCAACAGATAGACCACTACAAAATCCTTAGTATGGTCCCAGGTTCATCTCCAGAACAGATAATAAACGCCTGGGAATGGCGATCGGCGCTTTACAATCCCTACAAATCAACAGACTCTGAAGACAAAGAATGGGCTTGGTCCCGGATCCGAGAAGGAAATGAAGCCTTATTAGCATTAACCGCCACCAAAGATTCTGCCAGATTTGGGAGAATAGGTACTGGATCTGTCACTGGACCGATGGATGAAGGTGGTCTGACATGACCGTCAACGATATGCTCTACAACGGTGAAGGGGTGGTCATAGAAACCATCCTCCTTTACCATGAAGCAGGATTTATTATAATTCCTCTAGGAGACGATCGTAAGACACCTGCAGTCCCATCTACTAAGGCTATTTATGATAATCCTTCGACACCTGAGGGTTGAGAGAGAATAAACATCTGTTTAAGAATATAGCTACTCTACTTGGTAAGACCCATTTAAAGGATGCCGATGGTAGAGATCTCTATCTGAACATCCTCGATATCGAGGATAAAAAAGTATACGATACACTTGCCGCTCTTCGAGTAGACGGTCGTTACTTCCTGGATGATATGCCCAAAACTACGTTCGTAATAAAGACAAGGAAGAAATGGGGTCTACATATCTACTGGCTTTCTCATGAGCAGAATCCGCCGATAGGGACAAAGCGCTGCAAGTTTGGGTACAAGTTCGAGATAAAGACCGATAATACGTTGGGCCATAGTACCTTGCCACCAAGTCGACATAGAGATGATGAGCACTTTCGTTACCAGTCTATAGGACAGGAAAAACTCGCGATCCTTGATGGTCTGTATCACGGACTATTAAATGCGCTCTCAGACTGTCTCAGGCCAAAGAAGCATTCGTCCTTCTCAAAGTCGACATGTTCTAGTTCCCGTACCTCCATTGTGTCGCTATCTGATCGCGACATTGAGGAGGTGTTAACATTTATTACTCCCACTAGTCATAACAATGGTCTTGAATTATCACCAACTTCATAGACGATTGCTTAGATTACCATATAGACGATGATATTTTGGCACACTTGAGAATTCTGCATCTTTCACATGAATCCTTGCCTGATTGGAGGATCGAAAAGGCTGCAATATCTGCATTAAACAATAGTCATGAGGTAGTCTTTGCAGGCAAATACCAGAAAGATTACAATAACAAAACCTTTTCTGAAATATATAACCTGGTTTGGACTGCTAAAGCCAGGTTTGGCATTCCTTTCTATTGGCGTTCTGTGAAAAAGCAGCTTGAAAAAATAATCCGGCAAGCAAGACCCGATATTGTCCACGCACATAATCTTTTCTCAGCTAAAATGATGTCAGAATTCGATATACCTTTCGTATATGATGATCATGAATATTGGCCCATTCAGGCAAGGTTATTGAAGGAGATAGGTGATCTATCTTCGTTAGATAAGTCATTCTTTCATTCACCCCGAAGAATTAGACGTAAATTTATTAATAATTACGCTATTAAATTGTGGACAAAATGGGAAAGTGAGGTCGTTTCGTCTCGCCCGACAATAACTGTGTCTTCTAAAATTGCAGAGGAGATGAAGATGACAGTTGGTAACACCGGCAAAATCTTTGTGCTTCCAAATTATCCACTTCGGGCCGAAGCGAGTAGCTTTAGAAAACCACGCCCTCACGCGAGATTGTCTTGTACTTATGCTGGGGGAGATGCACATAATAAAGAAAAATATCCACATCTCAACAGAGAAGGACTTCCTGAATTATTTAGCAATCGTGATATGGGTGACCTCGCCATCATCGGATCTGAAGGCTTACCTTCAGAAAATGTTAGGTACACGGGCTATCTCAAGCGAGATTCTATGTATGTGGAGATGTCCGAACATTCCATTGGTTTGATTCCATTCAAGAAGCATTGGTCGCATCCGTACCTTAATCCTAACAAGGCATATGAATATGCGAACGCCGGGCTTTATGTTATGTGTACCAGTTCTCTGACGGCAATACAGGAAACGCTAAAAGAAAATTGCTCGACATTCGAGGACTATGAAACGCTAGTGCCTCAACTAGAGTATTTCAAAAACAATCCAGAGGCTCTTTATAGTAAGCGACTTAGGATATTTGAGTTTGCTCAAGCCAATCTGATTTGGGAAAAGTATGAACAAGACATTTTTAGAGCGTACCAGATTTGCTGACGCGTTTTTATGATAATTGTTGACGGCTATTTTGATTGGATCAATAAGCAGCTCGAGTACCTGCTGTCAGGTACAACAGTAACTTCGCTGGCTCTCTTCTCAACGCTTTTGGAAATTCCATAAAGTATATACGTAATACGATTATATCTTCTCCATCTGATTTTTCTCAATAAATTAGCCCCCCATCGTTCATCAGGAAGAAATGCAACAAGATTGAACACATATTGGTAGTGCACCAATAGGAGTTGTCCTGTTAATCAAATTATAAGATTGAAAAATAAAGCCTAGTGTATTATTCCTCAAATGTGGACATGTAGCGTAATATCGATTACGCCCTGAGTAATCCCACCCGTGTTTACACCTACTGCAAACTAGAGGTATTACACGCCGTTGTTGTACAATCGTTATTTCCGACAATTTGTCTACATTATACTTTTCAACAACGATACCATTGTATATACCCACGTCTGGTTATAGGTAGATGTGGCGAGTTTCAGCCATCTAGGGCTAGCATAGCTATATGGATTTTTATGATTTTACATGGAAAGTCCCAACGTATCGTCCTGTAGAGAATTAGGAGATGTGGAGTTTGAAATATTAATCTATTTTGTAGAAATTGGGTCTTCTTTTTCAACCTATCAGGTTTTCAAAATGTTTAAGCAAGCGAGGCAGAGATTGAAAACCATTACGTAACTATGACCAACGTATGGCAGCTGTCACCTCTTTATAGCGCTTAGCAGCGCGGCTGCTTACAAAGCCTACGACATCTTGAACATCTTCGAGTACGCGCCCTATGAAAACCCCTCTCCGCGCAAGTGGTAATCAGAAAGTCTCTTCAGCCAACGGGTAGGTAGTACTAGTACTACTGAAAACCAAAATAGATTTCCTTGAATCACTTCTTGGATATCATATTATACTATAGTTTATTGTTAGGATTATGCTTGGTTCAAGATAAGCTGCTGTGGTCTTCCGATTTTTAATGTCCTGCTATAAAGAACGGACAGTCAATCAGATGATGCTATAACTATCCCAATCAGCATAAATTTTCTAACTAATACTTGCAAGGTCATATCTTTTCATCTCCAAAAACTTCTTGGAAATAGCCTTTCTTGTACATTTAATCAAGATTTAATTAGAAAATAAATGCTCTTTATGATCTCCTATTTCAGCAGCATATGCAGGATATCTGCAACACTCGCATGCAGTTACGGATTGAATTAGTTACTATTTATTGGTAGATTGCAACAAATGGAATTCACGAGTTTCTTCCTTACTCCATATACTTCGATCTGGAAGGGTTCTATTCACTTAATGGTAGGCTAAACGCAAATGTAGCTCCCTTTCCATTGGCATTATTCTCAGCCCATATCCTTCCGCCATGAGCCTCTACAATACTTTTGGATATGAATAATCCTATTCCTGTCCCCCCGGGAGAATTTGTAACAAATTTTGAAAATAGCTTTGGCTTAATTTCTGGGTCTATTCCTGAGCCAGTATCTTTGATACTTACACTAGCGTGGCTATTATTCTTTTCTGCTATGATGGTAATACTTCTTCCTGCTTCCTTGGTGGTGAACCTAATTGCATTACCTAACAAATTTGATATAACCTCGCATATTCTAACTTTGTCTGCATTAACAAAGATTGGTTCTTTTTCTGATGGTTGTGTGAATACAAACTGGATCATCTCCTTAGATGATTCATTACCAAAATCGTTAATGATATGTTGTATATTTTCAATTAAATCAATCTTTTCTTTATCTAGCTTTAGAGACTTGTCCTCGATTTTTGTCATATCCAACATATTTTGTTCTAGCCTTAGCAACCTCTTTGCATTTCTAATGATAATATCGAGGTGTTGGATGTCTTTATTGGCGCTACTACTATTACTGTCTCCTACTGCGCCACAGATTTTCCTACGCCGAAGAAGTTCTGCTAGACCTAATATTGGCTGTATAGGTGCACGCAACTCGTGAGCTGCTATATTAATGAATTCATTTTTCAATTGATCTTTGCTTTTGAGTTCTTCATTTGCTACGTTAAGCTTCCTTGTCAAATCACTCTGGTTTTTAATAAAGTCTCTAATAGAGACTGTCATCGAATTAAAAGATTTAGTTAGAATTGAGAGTTCGTCACTGCCTTTTTCTCTTACTGTTACATCAAAGTTTCCTTTATTTATTTTAAATGTTGCTTGAGTCAAATCAAATATTGGTTTTAGTATTCTTGCAACAATGTATAATATTAATATCAGAATACTAACAATCAGAATTGCAAAAAGGATTTGTAATAACATTAGATCGTTAGAATTCTTGTCTGTTTGTAATGCTAGTTGATTAACCAATCTATCAGAAGAAGCAATTAGATTAGAAGCCATTGACTCGAATTGTTTTTTTAGTAATAGCTGGTTTATTGCTTTTGTTGTTTTGGCCTGCTGATTTGGCAATATTTGAGTAACAGATGTTTTATAAAAATTCCAATTTCCATTAACATTATTCCATAGGTCGAAAAAATCTGAGGCAAGAGGTTTTAGATCTGCACGCGAGATCAATCCTCCTTGTTTTAGGGTTATAATATTTGACTGTAATCTATCCATAGCAGCTTTTAGTTGCAAAGCATCCGAAGTACCATCCAAATATTTTTCGGTTTGCAATAGAAGATTGGCAGTAAGGTATCGATTCTTCCCCGCTATATTGACTGAATTTCCCAATGATGACTGCTGAGACTGAAAATATGCAAGCACAGCGAAACTACCAACAATTAGAATAATTTCGATGATAACTAGAAGAGTGATTTTTAAGAGAATTTTAGATTTTATTCTTTCTAACACGTTAGGCAAATATCTCGCATGCTCCTCTCTCTTTTCCTGCTACTACTTTTATTCATCTCCTAAATAAGCATCACACACTTAATCTAATTCTGACCTAATTCGTTTAAGCAAATAATCTATAGTGACTGGCTTTCTAATAAAGCATCCTTCTTGTCTTGTTGGATATGCCTCTCCTAGCGCCTCCCGGTTTATTTCACCAGAAGACATGAAACAAATTTTGACATTAATATCAATAGCCAATATCTTTTCAGATAATTCAAATCCGCTCATATGTGGCATATTAATGTCAACCAAAAGAAGATCATAGAAATTTGGTTTGAATTCTGACAATGCTACAACAGGATTATTAGAGGTATATACTTCAATTCTTTTATTAGCATCGTTACTGTTATTGCTATCTTCTATCACTTCTTTGAAAGTTATAGTGACATCTGCGTCGTCATCTACAATCAATATTCTTTTCCAAAATCGTTGTTCGTCTTTGATGACAA
>JBAVTY010000452.1:0-1675 GCA_049696495.1 Candidatus Nitrosopolaris sp. | reverse complement strand
ATTGATCAATGGATTCTTAATATAAGATTTTTGGGATCAGAAGAGAATCTTTTCTACATGTAGGACAGATCATAATTATTGGCTCTTCTGGTAGGGAAGAAATAGCATCTAAATATTCCATTGTATTAACAACCGCAGCGACATAAGTCTTGCACCGCTCGCAATACCCCTCTACAGCAAGGCTTTCAGGTGATCCTTTGCTACGTAATAATGCTATCTCGTAATCTTTTAGGGAACGCGCTCTTGATATAATATTATGTTCGATGTCCTGCTTCATGAGAAGCAACACTCGCTGCCTAGCATCTGGTTCTAATTCCTTAAGAGCATCATTTCGCAGAGAGTGGTATAATTTTACTTTCTCCGCGTCATCAGACGTAGTCTTAACAAAATAAAAAAGTTCCTTTACATGTTTGATTTCTTTATCTGACACGAGTGCCTCGTTTATAGGATGAAGGACATGTTCGACAAAGATCCCATGCTCCAATAATTTTTTATACAATCTTGCACAGTAAACATTTATCGTTGGTGCATTATCTGCGGTTAGTATTTCTTGATAAATATTGTATGCCTGTTCTATCCAATATGCGTTTTGTTCTGGCTCTGGACTGCACGACCTGACATTAGCCAATAACAAGTAAGTGAATGGCACAAACTGGAACAGATGAACCATGCCTGTTCCTTTCGATTGTTTAGTCTCCCCAACTTTGCGCATTAACCCAAGTCTAATCAAATCATCGACTTTTGATTGAATTTTACGGATTGTGTTCTTTACACGGGTTGCTTTTCTGATATGACTAAGATCATCTTTATAATAATTTTTGAAGTCTACATTGTTATCTAGAAGCCAATTCGCTATTTCATAGTCCTTGATTTCTCTGCTTCTTGCTCGACCTTCCATTTTTACTGTATCTGCGAACCTGAAAATTAAATCAGTATAAATTCTTGTAGCCTTGCTAGAATAGCCACCCTCCCTTTGGTAAAATATTATGGATTGTAGAAGAGGCCTTTTCATTTTTGTAAGCCTATGATCAAAGAATTATGCACGTCAAAAATTCAAAACTGAATTCTAATTAATGTTTTCTGTCTGCATTAAATCAGAACATAATGGATAATCCAGACGATATAGAAATAAGAAAGGTTCAAGCGCTGACAGGCGAGCGTAGTTTTACACTCGTTTTTCCAAAGCAATTCGCGAGAGTTAGGAGTCGGAAGAGAAGACTTCGTGAAGTGCCGAATTCATAGCGGTAGACTTGTCGTGGAAAAAATGAATCCTTAGGAGTAAATGAAAATGGTTCTAAGTAATCAAAAATTACAAGACTCTAAATGGTCGAAAGCGTCGAAAGATGCTTGCCATACTATTGATTCGCTTCCAGAAAATGTCAAGAGTATTGCAAGAAACCTTAGGACTGCTGTCGAACAAATGCACTTAGACATCACAAAAGCAAAAGAATTGATCCTGGAGACGGCAAGGCAGTTAGATGAGGAGCATGCTGAAGAACGGGCTAAGATCTGCAAAAAGATTAAGGAGATCCTGAAAGATAAAATTCAGGAGGACAAAATCAGTGAAGGATGGATTGAAGAATGTTTACCACGCGAATATAAACGAAAATATACCAGAACTGAAAGCCAACAAAACCATCTTTCAGGAGGACAGCAACCAGAATTAGTAGTTAGT
>JBAVTY010000451.1:0-15631 GCA_049696495.1 Candidatus Nitrosopolaris sp. | reverse complement strand
CGCAAGCAATGAAGCCGTAAAGAAAATTTCCTCTATAATTTGTCATTAAACTTCTATCTGCTGTTAATACTATCCGCTTACCTGCAACCATCTTGTCTTTTATCCTCCACCCCCCTTAGGTATAAATTTATTACTCTAAGTCTATGAGTCTGTAGTATTAGCAGTAGTTGCATCATAGGATGGACCGAGAGTCAATAGAGACCTTTTATATGCCCTCTGATCAATATCGATTTTAATTGTCTATGGTTAAGAAGCGATAAGGCGTCTGAATACGTCACCCACTTAAAGCCCTCATGTTCTTTTGATATTCTTATGAGACTATTGAAGCTGATAGCAAAATAAAAAGTCACCTCTTTATTGGATTTCATTCCATCTGCTCTAAAATAGGAATATCGAATTTTTCCAATATAAGATTGTATATCTAGATTAGCTATACCTGTCTCCTCCGCCACCTCTCTTTTTAAAGTCTCGATTTCGGTCTCACCTTTCTCTTTATGTCCTTGCGGAAAACCCCAGAATCCCCTGCGATTTCTCAATAAAAGAAACTCAGCCGATTCGGCATGATTGGTATCCTCATCGCTAGGTGACTGATACTTAATGACTGCTCCGATAGACCGCTCCACTGTCACTGCTTATATACCAATAACCAAGATAAACGCCCATAAATATATGATATTGGTCGTGCTCTGGCTATCGTCTGCAATTCGTTAAACGTATTAATACCAAACAAGAGGATTGTTGAATGCTAGAGGGCCGGTCGTCTAGTCCGGTAGGATGCGGCATTGGCATTGCCGAGGTCGTGGGTTCGAATCCCACCCGGTCCACATGTCTTTCATCATTGGTGTTATTATACGCTCATGTGCATACATACAGATATACCATGACCATTATTTTATGCTTCAAAAGCGAGACCGACCTTCGAATCTATACCGGATGTAAAATATTCCCTGATTTCAATGGCAACTTTTCTTTGGTAAATAATATGATACATTCTAAAAATCGAATTGGATTCCGAATTGTATCCTATTTTAATTATTTTTCTAAATGTTTCTAATTCATAGCCTATAATAATATTTCCTATGCCTAGGTTCTTTCCCCTAATCTGATTTATTATATTTCTAGGTAGATTTGCTAGAAAAAAGCGCGACTTTGCCTTGACTAGTGTCTCCCCAGTTTTTTTGCTAACTATACACGCATTTCGTAGTATGAGTTTACCATCCTCCGTTTGTTTTAGAACATTCACCACGGTTTCTGAATTCGTCAATATACTCAAGATCTGTTCGACTGTACCTGTCTCGGCCAAAAGAATTTTTTTCGTAACAGGTAATTTGAGGTTCGACTTCTTTTCGAGTTCAGAAATCTTTTGTATCATATGACTTCCAAAATCCTTTATCAGTACAGAAACTACGACCACGCACAAAGCCCCCAATAATACAATAATGACAAGATAGTTGTAATATTAAGAAACGACTTAAAATACGACCCTAAGGAATATTGCAACAAAAGCAGCTGCTATCGTTCCTAAACTAATTACTTTGAGATAGACTTCCAATCTCTTGGCTCGCGGCTCGTTTGACCTCTTCCTCATTAGCTCTTTGTATGGCCTGGATACTTTAATATGCATGTAACTAACTAGGGCCGCGCTCACAGACACTATAAAAGGCAATATTCCAACACCGTTAGTTTGCATTATATATCCGCCTAACACGGGAAGTGCACCCCACGAGAAGATGAATCCAAGATCGTTATGCAAGGACCCTTTAAATAATTCAAAGTTATATGCAAAAACGAAAAATCCCTCTAGAACAGCGACTACTGAAAGCAAGGGAACATGAAATATTATATAATAAATTCCCATAGAATAAGCGATAGCTAAACTCAAGATTATTAACAGCCATAGATCTCTTGCGCTGAAGTAGCTCCCCCATGGCTTATTTTTTTTTGAACCTAAACTATCAGCTGCATGAGCCGATATCCCCAAAGCTAAACCGTAAATTAGAGCTATTGCAGCGACCCTATCCCATTGAATTGTAGGCGATAGCATAGAACCTATTATCGTAAACGATATACACATCCCAGTATAAGGCAGAAATAGTAACCCGATAAAGAATCGGAATTTTAATGAGCCAAATTTAGGTACGAACCATTCGTTCAAACGAGGGTATTTGTTCATGGTTTGTTGGCCGAAACGATGGCAGCCGTGTTCATAGTATGTAACGTGAAAGATATGTCATTAAACCCTTTACCTTCCAGCGCCTTTATGGTCTGCCCAAGCCAATTACTCATTTTTACAACCTTATCCAACTCTTCAAAAACAGGGGCCCAAGAGCTTATCATTTTGGCAGCCGATCGCAAAATCATAAAATAGGCATTCCAGAAATTTCTGGCCAATGAGTTTGATGGGTAAGTAAAATCGTGGAAAACTAGGACACCATTGTGTTTAAGGACACGCCAGCACTCGTTTACTACTCTTTCAACATCGACATATTTCGCCATATATGATGACGTGACCGAGTCGAAAGATTGCTCTCTGTAGGGCAAGAACTCCGCTGTTCCGTTTGTTAGCTGTCCAGTGCTGCATTTTTTTTTTGCAATCTGCAAGTAATCGAATGTCAAATCAAGGCCGACGACCATTCTTGGTCTTCTTATTCCTTGGCTCCCACGCCGCTCTATCAGCGAGGATAATATTCCTGTCCCAGATGCGAGGTCCAGATACATATAACCTGTAGGAACACCAGAAGAATGCGAAGATGAAGAATAACAATGACAGGAAAGATGGTGTTTATCAATAACATCTAGAATCCGTTTTTTCCATATGTAGTCCTGACCAAAAGTAGTTATACGTACTACAGCATCATAACTAGAAGCATTTATAGATGTGAAGAATCTTGATGCCGTTCTGTGTCCGTCATGTAGTTGCAACACCAACACTTTCACCAGTCCTATTCTGATATGATTGTGAGGTATTTTAAGTATTGAAACTTATACATGCAAGCATTCACAATTATTATAGTTGTATTTCGTAAACTGGGAGAGAGACGTATCTATTCAACAGTTAGACGGGCGGATGGTAGTTACGAAGAGAAATAAATCAACAAAAAACTTTCATGAATACCTTTTGGCGGCCACTTATAGCATAATGTCCGTTGCGATGGCACATCCTTCTGCTCCTCCGCCTGCAGGAAAGATGACATTGAGGAATGAAGGACATTATATGAGGAACAAGTTGAAAAGTTTAGGAATTCCTACTCCCTGTCTGATTTCGATATCAGATGACACTATCATTGAAGAATATGTAGAAGGAGGTAACTTGTATAAGGCGCTTGCAGATGAGGAGGACAAAAAAAATAGCGCATACTCTTTGGCTTTCCAAGCAGGAGCCATAACGGGAAAGTTTCACAAAGCGGGCTACGTTTTTGCAGATAACAAGTCGCAGAACTATCTGGTAAATTTTGATAAATCCCTATTACGAACAGATCTGGGATTTATTCACAAAACGAATTCGATATTTGCACAGAGCATGGACATTGCATCATTTCTGGCAAGTGTCATTGACTTTGAACAATCTCAGTACGAGATAATAGAAAAAGGATTTCGCGATGGCTACAGTTCAGAAGTTAGACGCAATTTTCCATATCTTTATATAGTTTTACGCAACCTGCTATCGCTCGGTTTTGCGTCGAATCAATCCGCAATGATCCAAAACATGACTAAAGGCCCCGACACGAACAAGCAGAAGAAAAAAAACTAGATTGGAGGTAATTCAGTCTTTCTGTCAAAACCGCCTGACCCGAATTTGCAGTAGAAGCATTGGTCAGACAGCATATATGGTATTTTTTGGATGACCACCGCGCCGATCTTTAGTGCGATTTTTGTCATTACTCTATATTTAAACGGCATCGCAGGAATAACTTCGTAAAAATATACATTGTAATGATCAGGACAGAACTTGAGAGTAACTTGAGCTTTATGCCTGGTTTCTGGACTCGCCTCTCGATTGTTGTTGCTTATCGTCTTGGTAATATTGATTTGCTCTCGAATGTACTCGTGTTTGGGACATGGACAATCCTTACCGCCTGGGTGCTTATAGGCAGGAATATTTTTCCAGTCGAAATCTGGAAAATCTTTCTCGAAATCCTCCATATACTAATCCTTATTGGTACTAGAAGCTCATGTCATATAAACATGTATATACGGAGAGTTCAAATCAGAAAAAATATATCTTTGGTTATACAAGAAAGCACAACCGACGTGGGACCGGACCAATATATTAACGGCAATGGAGGAGCAGCTGCTGCTACGACTACTCGAACCCCAAGGAAGAATATCGAGCGTGATCAGAATTCTGGATTAAATTCAAATCTTGTGACACTGATTGACTTCAAAAAGACGCTGTTAGAAGAACAGAAAAAGGGTGAGGAGCGGATTAAAGATCTGAACAATAGCATTGATTCCACTAAAAGGCAGATCGATGATGAAAGAGTACAGCTAGAGGAACTACGAGTTAAGCTTAAGCAGACAAATGAACAAAAGGACACAGAGTTGACTAGGTATACTGAAATGAAAAATAATCTCATTGAAGCCAGAAATCAAATGAAATCGAAAGACGACAAAAGTGGCTCTGCGGCTGCGTTGAAATCACGCAGAGAAAAATACGACATGTCAAAATTGTCGAGAAACTTAGAACAGATCGAACGCGATATCCAGACAAAGAAGCTGTCGAAAGAAGAAGAACGAAAATTAGTTGCAAGATCAAAGGAAGTCGCGACCAAGTTACATTCTCTCAAAGCTATCTACAAAAAAGAAGATGATTATAGGAACATGTCATCCCAATATGAAATCTTAAGAACGAAAATGAATAAAATTTTCGACCAACGAACTGAATTTGGTAATAAAATTGGTAAATTAAAAGCTAACCTTGATACACTTTTAAATTTACGTGAAAATCTCTATCAAGATAGGAGGACAATAATTCGTGAAGTGAGAGAGGCCAAAGCAAAACTCGAAATGGTAGAGACCCAGCTTAATGCCATTCAATATAGAAAATCACGACAACAGGCAGCCGAAAATCGACAGAGAAGACAACAATATCAACGACGTCAACCACGTGACAATGAGGAAAGACGTGAAAACTTACAGGAAAGGGCAAAGAGAAATAAGGAATACCAGGACAGGTGGAATGTGCTGAAGGAAGCTGCTGTAAAGAAGATGTCGCGTGGTGAAAAGTTAACCTTCGATGAAATGAAATTAATCTACGGTGAAGGTAGCACATCGGACTAGCTTATCAAGAGGAAGCAAATATTGCTACTGCATGTCTTTGACAAAGCTGTAGACGGTATGCGAAGGGCAATTGTACTCTTGTTGTTCCTTTAGTGGTTCTATAGTAAAAATATTCTCCGCGTCACTAGTTTTAACGTCTCCTCTTTTGTAATTTCAGTAACGAACCTAGCTTTGACATCAATTAATTCTTTCTCTATCGAGTCAAAATTACGACTTCCTCCTTCTATTATAAAAATTGTAATTATACGTTAATCACTTTTATCTTGCCAGCTCAGCTCTTGAGATAACGCAATCGGCTATGCTATTGCCACTAACAGCGTTCTTTACGTCAGTTTATTGCCATTCTCGAGTGTTAGTAAATTGGATTTCCCATAGATGTTCTTTCTCTTGTTTCGAAGCAGAGAAAATTGTTAACTCTTCAAAATATCTAAAACCGCAATCATCTAACACATCTTCAAAATCATACCGTCCTACGAACGTTCGCTTTTCACGTTCCAAGCATCCTACGAGAGCCGACTTTATCGCTTCAGAATTTCCCCGCTTTTTACTGTAAACATACCAAAGGTTATGTGCACCACGTAATCTCGACAAGATGCGATAGGTTTCCTTTGACATCTTTGTATAATGGCGATTCATAATCTCGGTATTAACATCCTCCCATGATGGTGTTCTCCATGAAGCAACCCGTTCAAAACCATGACCATCAAACTCTGCTGCCAAGCTAATACCTTGATCCAATGTAGTTACAATTACTTCAGTTTTAGCAGCAATCGCATCCCGAAAATCCATCCCTGGTTCCATCCATCCCACGAAAATAATATCGAAATTTTTATCGATGCCCCAGCGTGCGTCGCCTATTGTGACATAGTCAGGTTTAGGTATATTACAGCCATAAAATATGCCAGCGCTTTTTTCAATACCTGTTGCATCAGGAATAAATTGTTGTATCTTTATTAGAAAATCGCCGTAACCGCAACCAATCTCACAGTATCTAGGATTTTTTGAAACAGCTTTCGCAATTGCGGCTACACGTAGTACATCTATTTTTCTATACGTAAAATATGTCCCTCGTAACAGAGGGAAACTAAAACGTTCATGATAAGGAGAGAGAGAGTATTTTCTAAACTGCTTTAAAGATTCTATAGCCATTTGCAGATCCCCAAATGACATCTGTAGAGAACTAGAACTTAGCTTATTTTTTCCTTGCTTTGCATTAGATAAAAGGCTGTAGGTTCGTTAGGGGATGTGTTGAGCCACTTGTAAAGATAGTAACACAATCTACCTTTGGAACAGTTTCACAACTTTAATGACTACCAGATTGATTAATACAAAAGATATTGTCGATGCTGTTAAGGAGCTAAGCATAGATGCAATATATGGTTGTGCTCCTAGATGAAGAAACTGATAATGAAATGAGATTTTTGTCAAGGAATATGTAACTTCGGAAATCGAAAATGCGGTAAAAAGTTTTTTTATATCTTTCTTTATCCTCTTCGAGTCTTTCTTCCCTGTGAAAGGATCTGTGTACCTATATCTATTATCAATATAAAAGAGAATGACAAATAATGGAATGTAAACACTATATTCAGTTGATAGAGCGACTATAGAATTTGCAAAATTACTTTTGTTATAATGCTCATAATATAACTGTGTAACAAATGCAGCAGAAAAGAAAGAACATATTCCAGCAATAATAATATTCTTGTTAAATAGGATCAGATCTTTGTATTTGCTATAAAAAGCCCCTCTTTGTTTTATAATGCTTGCTCAGTCCTTCCTCTTCTTTGTGTTGTAAGTGTACAACCATATAGCTACATTATAGACTTACCGGTAGAAATTTATAGTAGCGATAGATAACTTTTGGGTTAAGATCATATGAGCAATTTTGGTGTCTAGCACATTCTCTAACTCTGGTTTTCTTATTATTCGTAGAACTAGGGCACTAGTAACAACTCAGACAACTTTAAACAGTTTATACAAGCTCTCATTATATCAAGATGTGTTAATCGAATCTCACTTCCCATAATTGGTTGCCTTTTGATAAGAGTGCTGGAAGCGTCTCCATATAATGGAAGCCGCACTCATCAAGTATCGTTTCAAAGTCAAAACATTGTGTTGAATATAAGCGTTCATGTTCTTCTTTTTTTAGCCAACACTTTAAACCCACACGAACCTTATATGATATTTCAGGCAGTGTATATATATACCAAAGGTTATTGGCTGTACGCAGCTTCGCAAGCTCTTCTTTCTTGTTCTCTTGCGTTCTTAATGAAGAGGTGTAGAATCTATTCATCAATTCACAATTGACATCTATCCAAGAAGGTGTTCGCCACCAAGCTATTTTTTGAAATCCGAATTCGTCGTATTCACAATCTCCATCTATTCCGCACTCCCCCCCAGTATCAAAGGTCGTAATAATACATTTACTGAATTTCGATACAGTTTTACGGAAGTCTACACCGGGTTCCATCCATCCTACAAATGATATGTCAAACGATCTTTTGCCAAACCAATCAGTTACGGCTGATGAATATATGTAATCTGGCATATATTCCTGAAATATATAAAAAATACTCGTATCCTCTTCAATGCCTATCGCATTTGGGACAAATTGGCGGATTTTGCTTAAAAAGTCTCCATAACCGCAGCCAATATCAATATAACTTGGATCCAGAGATATGGATTTCCCAATTGCCATAACACGCATGATATCAACTTTCCGATAAGTAAAATATGAGCCAGCAAAAAACGGGAATATGTAGCGTTCGTGATGTTCTGGCGGTTTACGGTGCATGAATTCCTTATAAGCAAAATAAGCCTTTTGCAAATCATCTCTTCTAAATGGCATATTAGTCCTCTTTTTTAAAAATTTGGTGATTCGATCATATTAGATTTTCAGTATTTTTGGTCCTTATCTTGAAACTAACCCAAAACGCTTATTAACTGCGCTCATAATTTTGGTTTTATGGTTAGAACATATGAAGAATGGTGGAAGACGGTTCCTGAGGATCTGAGAAAGAAATCTCGTAAGGGTGATGAACAAAACAAGCCGTTGCTTAATCAAGTTAACTATGTTCTGTTGCATCTCCATCTGGCAGGCAAACACGAAGCTAAGCCATCACATGCAGAGCTAAAGGATTGGCTTCACAGTGGTCAGGTAGACGTACTTAGAATGACCAAAAAGTAAAATTCGTCACTCTTTCCTCTTCTTTTTAATCATATCCGCTCTACTCATCTGCATTATCGAGTATAACACTGTTTTGTAATTGGCATAGCGTTTAAATAGTTTCGAACGTATGCAGCTTTAGTGAATTAAGATGCCAATTGCTATAATTCCAGACGTTGATGAACAAAGATGTATCGGTTGTGCTCTATGTGTAGAAATTTGCACTGCTCTCGGCCCCGATGTTCTAAGAGTAAAGCCTGTAGAAGGATGGAAGAGAGGTAAGGCGTTCATTTTCTACCCAGAAAGGTGCATTTCAGATGGAGCATGCATAGGAGTATGTCCAACACATGCAATCTTCTGGATGAGACCAATGGAATATACCTCCGGACAGCCCGTGCCTCTGCACAAGAACGGTGTATTCGATAAAGGCTGGGAAGAGGGTTAGACAACCGCTGCAGGTAGAACACAGACTTTTTCTTTTTTAAATTTTTTGTCATTATAAGGCGTCATGTATAATTTGAAATTCCATATTGTGTCACTTTTATTCCCAGTTTCCTTGCACCTCACAAGCTGTTAAGCTCTTCTATGTTCCACCAAATTGATTCAATTAATACGAATCTTTTCTGATTCATCTTTATACAATTACACTAGGTGTGGCTTTGCTAGCAGAGATTTAACTACCTCTGTCCATGCGCTAGCGATATTTGCTCGATTATATCCTCCTCCGCCTAGAGCGATCAGCCTACCCATGCAGTGTTTATGCGCCAATTTATGGATTATGTCTGTTGCATATCTGTGTGCCTTCGGAGTATATTTTAAATGGGTTAGAGGGTCTCCATCAAGTGAATCTGCACCACACTGTAATATGATCAATTCAGGTTTGGCAATATCATCGATAAATTTCTCAATTTTATTAAAGGCCAGAATGAAATCTTTATCAGTTGAGTTTGGCGCCAGTGGTATATTCAATTTAGTACCCTCGGCCTCACCGATACCAGTTTCTAGTTCTGAGCCGGTTCCAGGATATAGGAAACGACCGTCTTCATGTATATCTGCCATGAAAAGTAGTGGGTCTTTTTCAAATTCATAATAAATTCCGTCGCCGTGGTGAGCATCAATATCTACATAGGCTATTCGCTTTATGCCATATCGTTTTCTTGCGATTAGGATTGCAACACCAATATCATTAAAGACACAGAATCCAGCTGCAGAATCCCTTCGTGCGTGATGCAGCCCTCCGATCGGATTAAAGACATGTTGTACTTCAAGCGGTTTTTTCATTAGCAAATTTAAACATTCTAGGGTCGTACCAACGATCACAGAAGACGCTTCGAATATACCTTGAAACGCCGGGGTGTCTCCCATGTCAAGAAAGCCACGTCCAACCTTGGAGCTCATCTTGACAAAATTAACGTAATCACTTTCATGGAACGTCAGTATTGATTCTTCATCAGCCAAAACAGGATCCTTTATAACGATTTGAATGGAATTGTGCAAATTATCATTCTGAAATTTTGACCAAAAAGCAAAGATTCTGTCAGAGTGCCATGGGTGAAAATTCCCAAATCCATATCTTGCTAATTCGTCCCCAAAAAATACGGCGGTACTGCACATATACTATAAGGCTGAATTACAGTATATGTGCTTTGATATTAGTTAATCATTGTACTATTTGACAAAAAAGCAACTGTCAACTTGCGTGTGATCAGTTACTGGCATCAATGCCTCCAACGCATCACCATCTCCGTCAATGCGTTCACGGAATTCCTAGGTGTGGCCATACACATAGACGAGTTGTGGTTTTTTGACCTACCATTACCAAAGAAAAATAATCTAATAGACATCAATCGATACACTAAAAAATGGAGCAGTTAAGAAAAATATTATAGAAGCCATTCGACCTCCTAATCGCGAGCCAGTGCAATTGAACGAAACTACGTGCGTAGGATAAGGACAAATGAATTTATGATTAGAGTAGTCATTACAGGAAATCCAGGGGTTGGAAAGCATACGTGTGCAAAATTCGTATCCGAAAAGTTAGGCAAGGCAAAAATAATCGATATTAACAGGGTAGTATTGAATAACAATGCAGCAGTCTTACCTAGTAATGCTGTGAACGGAGGAGAGATAAACGTTAAAAAAACACAGAAGCTTCTACTAGAAGAAATAAAAAAAGCAAAGGATGTTGTAATAGTAGGACATCTAGCACCTTATGTGTTAGGGCCAACTGGAATTGATCTTGTCGCAGTTTTGAGGCGCTCACCCTACCAGTTAAGCAAGATTTTTTTGCAGAGAAAATATACGCCCATGAAGATGAGAGAGAATATTGCCAGCGAGATCCTTGGCATTACTCTTTACGACTCGTTGGAAACATTTGGAAGAGAAAGAGTTGTCGAATTGGACGTGACGGGAAAAACTTCAAAAGATATAGCCAATGATGTGATTTCAAAATTACACAAAAAGTCTAGAAAACAAATCGGGAGTATTGATTGGCTTTCTCTAGTATATGAAAAAGGAGATGCTCAGAAGTTTCTTGAGTATTAGGTAATTAATACATTGAACTAAACTCTAATTAACACTGGACCAATATCGCTTTATTTATTAAACCACAACAACAAATTCATGTATATATTACCCCAACGCATCACCATGAAATATTATGAGTGCAGTACTTACTCGAAAATTTGGGGAAGAGATGGTTCAATTTCTGGGTAAAAAGGTGGCAGTGGAAACTTCCGATCAAAAAATTTACAATGGAACCTTAACTGGCATCGACGAAAAACTCGATGTTGTGTTGGATAATTTACAGAGTCTTGGAATCCTTAAAATAATTCTTAACGGTTCCTTTGTTAAAGAGATAAAACTCATGGAAAAGCCTTTTGACTTCAAAGCTCTTTCGGATAGAATCTCCAGAGTTTTTCCAGGTTTAGTAAAGATAAGGGAAGATGTAGGAGCTATAATCGTGATGGACAAAATCAAAGTCACACAAACAGGTATTGAGGAAGGATCCGGGCTTGCAGCAGATAGAGTTAAGACTATTTATGATGAATTTATAAGAGAAATCAAGAAGTAAAATTTGTCGTTTGAAGTCAAGCATAGTGACCTGGCGGGGCGTATTGGAAAACTTGAAACTGCCCACGGCATCCTTGAAACTCCTGCTTTTATCCCCGTTGTCCATCCTGTAAGACAGACAATTAGTCCCCAATTTCTTAAAAATTTAGGCTTTAACGGACTGATCACCAATGCATATACCACGCTAAAATATTATGGTGACGACGCCCGAACTAAAGGAATTCACGAGATTCTAAATTATGATGGTGTCATAATGACTGATTCAGGGGGTTATCAAATTTTAGAGTACGGAGCCATTGATGCCGAACCTAGAGTTATATCCCAATTTGAAAGAGATATTGGTTCAGATATATCTGTTCCTCTGGACAAACCAACTGGTTACGGATTAAACTATGAAAAAGCGAAAGACTATGTAAAAGAGACCCTAGCAAATGCAAAGGATATTCTTGGTGTAGAAGTCGAAGGAAAAAATGTTGGAAGTAAGGATAGCAAACAAAATTATGGTAGTACGATCTGGGTAGGACCGGTTCAAGGAGCAGAGCATTTAGATCTGGTTAGATATTGTGCAAATGTTCTGGATAAAATGGGATTCCAAGTATTAGCTATAGGCAGCCCTGTACAGATAATGGAGACATATGAGTTTTCAGTATTGGCGCAAATGATCGCAGCTGTCAAACGTACAGTGCCTACAAAACCTATCCACCTGTTCGGAGCAGGTCATCCGCTTACTATTCCTCTAGCTGTCTCGTTGGGATGCGATATGTTTGATTCGGCCTCATACATGTTATATGCCAAAGATGACCGCTATATGCATGCAAATGGCACAGTAAAACTCGAAAACCTTTCATATCTTTCCTGCCAATGTCCAGTTTGTTGTAGTCACACCATCAAGGAGTTCCGTCAGATGATTAGAGTTGATCGCATAGAAGAAATTGCTAAGCATAATCTATACGTCTTGAGAGCAGAAGTTAACGCAGTCAAACAAGCAATAGTCGATGGAAGATTGTGGGAATATGTGATGCTTAAGGCACGCGCTCATCCCAAACTTATGAAAGCAATGGATCTTTTTAGAAATTTTGAATTCTTGGAAGATGGAACACCGCTGTTTAAAGACAAAGCACTCTTTCTGTATGAACCAATAGATCAATACAGGCCTGAAGCTATAAGATTCAGAAGAATCGTCTCTATGTTTAGATCGGTAGTAAAAAAGCATTTAGTTTTATATCCAATAATGCAATTACAGCCGTTCTATAGTACAAGGGATTTTGTTCAGCTTGTGAAAAAATTCCCGGACGCACAGATTTGCGCTTATAATCAATTTCTTGGGGTTATTCCTGTTGAAATATGTGATATTTTTCCTGCAGCTCACCATTTAAGTTCGGCGGACGCGGCAACACGTCACCAAGCCAAGGATTATCCAAGCTTTATCGAGTCGCTTGACAGCTTCTTGGCACATAATACTTTTGAAAACATAACAATAATTGCTGATGATTTTATGCATGACCTCATATACAATAACACACATAAGGACAAATTAAATGCAAAAGTTTTGGACTATAAAGAAGGCCTTGTTTTCAAATTGTAATCATTTCTTAATAATCACGTTCCAATTATCAGACATATGGGATAATTGACATGATCTTCATCACACCATGTTCCCTCGTTCATCGGATCTCAAAGAACAAAATTTACCTACATAAAAAGGTCAAACCGAGATCACTGATCGTTATACCGCTTACGGTTAGACGGACGAGGCATCTAACAGAGCTACAAGGGCGAAGAAATCTTTAAACCGACTTGCCAAAAGTCGGTAGCATTATTTTAAATTTATACAAGTCTATTCTTAATATTTCCCTGTACTGTTTCGATCCTCCGACCAAACCACAAATCGGCATTACCTCCAGAAGACTTAATTTGTACTAGGATCATCCCTGTCGTCTTCTCGATTTTTGTCAAAGCTCTAGTATCGAGATAATAATCGTCAGCACCGAAAATTAGAAATTCCCAGCCTTCACCTGATGCATACTTATAGTTGAAATTTTTTTTAAATTCTATAGAATGTAATATCCATTCTATACATTCATCTATTTGTAGTTGGGTTAATTGGCTCATTTTTTCTTTTATTGTTACGATATTTTTTAAAAGATTGGGTCATATTAACCAGAAAAATAAAAGAAAAGTTAGAAAGTATCAAATCGACTTGATTGTGTCAGAATAAAAATGTAACAGAAGGACAATAAATCCGAGTGAATATCAACTTTAACATAATCTCGACCGAATCGTGTTACTTGTTTACGCAGTTTACTATAATATAGTACTAATATTATCAGCCCCTTCCCGCCGGACTAAGTAAGCGATTAAACTATATAACATAAATTCACGTGGAAACTTTCCTATCATGAAGATGATTATTTTAGAAACAGTCTTATTATTATTTTTTACCAATATGCTTTCTAACAAAAGACTAAACACAAAAATGTTACAGTGGAGGTGGTGTAGTGTGTCCTGGTGGTAAAAAAAACGCCAATTGATGAAAATTGTATCATTATACAAAGTATTCGTTGTAGAAAAAAAGATTCTGTAAGGGAAATCATATAATCTGTTACTACTCTAGCAGCTGAAGATTGAAATGGGTGTGTACAGTCATGAGTATGCCTGCAAACAGAAACCACCCTATAGCGGCTGCCTTGTCTATTTTCTTAATAGCTTACCAGCTTTTGTTGCTATTTGGTAGGTCATATCTGATAGAGTAGCTTTACCACCCAGATCATAGGTAACATACTTATTTTCGTTGATGACGTCTTCGGTAGCTTTAAAGATTGCCTTAGAAATGTGTTTTTCTCCAAGGTATTCAACCATCCATGCGCCCGATAAAATAGTCGCAACAGGATTTACCTTGTTTTTATCGGCATATTTAGGAGCGCTTCCATGTGCTGGTTCAAACATTGCATAATCGCTTCCATAGTTACCAGAATAGACATTTCCTATAGATCCAACATGTCCTGATGCGCACTCTGAAATTATATCCATGAATAAATTAGTGCTAAGCAAGACACTGTTGTTAAATCTTTCTGGATTTTTCACAAGCTGTTGTGTCATATTGTCAACATAATATTCTTCTACTTCTATATTTTTGAATTCTTTTTGAATCTTTTCTACTGCTGCCCAGAATATTCCATCAGTTTCCTTTAAGATATTCCTTTTCGTAATTGCAAAAACTTTCTTAAAACCTGCATCATTTGCGACTTGAAATCCCTTTTTGGTAACTCTTTCACATCCTTTTTTTGTTATCTTACGAATTGCAATCGCTGAATCATCCCTGATTTTGAATTCGATCCCAGCATATAGGCCCTCGGTCGCCTCACGTACACATATAAAGTTTAGCTGTCTTTCAGCGTTTTTGTAAGTTTTAATAGGCCGTACATTGGCATATAATTCAAATTTTTGTCGGATACTAACTGCAACGCTGCGTGGAGCATTTGGGTTTGGAATGGTAGTCGTGGGTCCTTTAAAGCAAGCATCACTATCTTCCAATAGCTTCCAAACATCTTGGGAAATATAGGAATTGCCACCTTCTTTTTGCCACCACTCAGATCCCGCATTACATGGTATCAATTCTATCTTAGTATCACATGCTCTCAGAACCTTAATCATTGCCTTCACAAGTTCCGGACCGGTACCATCTCCTCGAATAATTGCAGCAGTTTTCTTTGACAATTGAAATCAATTTAGGAGGCAAAATCCTCTCTATTTATATCTATTTGGAAGTTAATTGCAATATTAGTTGCAATATCAGATTGTTAGTGCTGAGGTACCTTTGATGCAACATTCACCTTTGTAAACTCTCGTACACCTATCTTAAAACTGGGATAATGGTATCTCAAGAATGAATGGAAAAACACTGAAAAGCTTTTTCATGAATTAGTTATACCAATAACTGATCCTTGAGCCCTTCCACGACACCATCCAAACCCGGAAGTCTGAACCTATACTGACTAAGAAATACGTAGAATTGCCTAATGATTTTGTTCGCTATGCTTTTAGCTCGGTAATTCAATCTTTAGTTTCTGGTGATTGCATCTACTGTTTTGGATTACGCTTACAAACATGAAT